>NZ_JAQISV010000013.1:0-160268 GCF_048569675.1 Geodermatophilus sp. CPCC 206100 | reverse complement strand
GGCCCGGCCCCCGGGCCCGAGGGTGCGCCGGGCCGGCCGCGGCGCCGGCACGAGCCGTCGGGTCGGACGCGGCCTGTTCGGCCGTCACCGAGGACGCCTGCCCCGCCGACGGGGCCCGCCGGGCCGCGGTGCCGATGCGGGCGTCGGGCTCGGCCGGCGGGTCCGCGGCGATCGAGCCCGCGGTCCCGGCCGGCTGCGGATCGGAGCCGGCCGGCCCGGTGGCGATCACGACGCCGGTGACCCCGAGGAGGACGGCGAGGAGCAGCAGGCTCAGCGGCCCGCGGCCGGCGAGCGCGTCCCGGCGGCGGCCGGGCGGCACGGAGCCGGCGGCCAGGTGGCGCGGACGGGGTGACAGGACCGGACCTCCGACGAGAACGACGCGGCAGCTCACGGTAGAGGCCCAGCTACGGACAGGCATCTCGAGGCCGGACCGGCGCCCCGGGGTAGCGTGCGGCCGGTGGGGTCCCCCGTGCGGATCGGCACCGTGAACATCGCCTCGGGCCGGGGCCGCGCCGGTGCCGTCCTCCCGGCCGGGGAGCTGGCCGCCGCGGTGGCGGACCTCGACGTCGACGTGCTGGCCGTCCAGGAGGTCGATGCCGCCCAGCCGCGGTCGCACCGCACCGACCAGGCCGCCGTCCTCGCTGACGGGCTCGGCGCTGCGCACTGGCGGGCCGCGGCCACCGTCGCCGGCACTCCCGACCCGTTCCGCAGCTGGACGCCGGCCGAGCCCGCGCTGCGCGGACCGCACCCGGGCGCCGCCGGTCCGGTCTACGGGATCGCGCTGCTCAGCCGGCTGCCGGTGCTGGAGTGGTCGGTGCTCGGGCTGGGTGCCGGGCGGGCGCGGCTCCCGGTGCAGGGGCCCGACCCGGCCAACGGCGGCCGGCGCTGGTGGTGGGTACCCGACGAGCCGCGGATCGCCGTCGCCGCCCGGCTGGCTGGACTGACCGTCGTCACCACCCACCTCTCGTTCGCGCCGCACACCGCCGTCCGCCAGCTGCTGCGGCTGCGCCGGTGGGTGTCGGCGATGACCGGCCCGGTGGTGCTGGCCGGCGACCTCAACCTGCCCGGCGCCGTGCCCGCCCGGCTGCTCCGGGCCACCGCCCTGGTGCGGACGCCGACCTTCCCCGGCGCCGCGCCGCGGGTGCAGCTGGACCACGTCCTGGCGCTGGGCGACGGTGTGCACAGCCGGGACGCGGCCGCGACCGTGCTGCCGGTCGGCGACCACCGCGCGCTGACGGTCACGGTCACCCCCACCTGACGTCGGTTCTCGTGACAACCGTCGGCTGACTCCGGCGGTTTCCGTGGAAACCGACGGAGCCCCCCGGCGGTTTCCGCGGAAACCGACGGGGAGGGTCAGGAGAGGAGGTCGTGCAGCCGGGTCAGCGACGCCTCGAAGCCCGGGTGCAGCGGCACCGAGGCCAGCTCGGCGAGCGGGACCCACGCCACGCCGTCGCTCTCGCCGTCCAGCCGCAGGTCGCCGGGCTCGATCGGGCGGACCGGCCGGGCCAGCACGGTCGTGTAGGACCAGCCGCCGTGGTCGTCCACCGAGCGCGCGCCGAGGACGACGTCGTCGGGCAGCAGCCCCAGTTCCTCCCGGACCTCGCGCAGGGCGCCGTGCTCGGCCGACTCCCCGGCGTGCAGCGCGCCGCCGGGCGTCCCCCACGTCCCGCCGTGGTGCGACCAGGTGGCCCGGTGCTGGAGGAGCACCTCGACCCCGTCGGCGCCGTCCCGGTGCACGAGCAGCCCGGCCGCGCCGACCAGCCCCCAGTGCCGGTGGCCGAACGAGCACGTCACCCAGCCGTCGGTCGAGGAGAACACCCGCACAGTGAACCCCGCGGCGAGCGCCGGCGCGGGCGTGCCAGGCTCGTCCCGTGCGCGTCGCCGTCTTCACCGGGTCCCGGAACGGACCGCCGTCCCACGAGCGGGCCGTGGCCGGCCTCGCCACCGACCTGGCCCGCGCGGGCGTCGGCATCGTCTACGGCGGCGGGCACGTCGGGCTGATGGGCGTCGTCGCCGACGCGGCGCTGGCCGCCGGTGGCGAGGTGGTCGGCGTCATCCCCCAGCACCTGGTGGACGACGAGCTGGCCCACCCCGGCCTACCCCGGCTGGAGGTCGTCGGCTCGATGCACGAGCGCAAGGCCCGCATGGCCGAGCTGTCCGACGCCTTCGTCGCCCTGCCCGGGGCCGCCGGCACCCTCGAGGAGCTCTTCGAGGCCTGGACCTGGGGGATGCTCGGCCTGCACGCCAAGCCGGCCGTGCTGTTCGACGTCGACGGGTTCTGGCAGCCGCTGCTGGCCCAGCTGCGGCGCATGGTGGACGACGGGTACCTCGAGGGCCGCCGGCTGGAGGCGCTCGGCGTGGTCGGTGACGCGGCCGGCCTGCTCGACTTCATGGCGGGCTACGAGCACCCCACCCGCAAGTGGTCGCCGACCCCGCCGTGACGCGGGAGGCACCGCCGGCCGCCACCGCCTAGCGTCGGCGCCGTGGAGCGCTGGGACGTCGTCGTCGTCGGGGGCGGTCCCGCCGGGTCGGCCACGGCGCTGGCCGCGCGGCGCACCGGCGCCACCGTGCTCGTCGTCGACCGCGCCGAGTTCCCCCGCGACAAGGTCTGCGGCGACGGCGTGGCCCCCGAGGCGCTCGACGTGCTGGCCGCCCTCGGCGTCGACCCCGCGCAGCTGGTCGCCGGCTATCCGGCGGTCCCCCGGCTGTCGCTGCGCTCCCCCGGCGGCGCCGCGGTCGACCGCGCGACGGCCCGCCCCTCCTACGTCGTCCCTCGCGAGGTGCTCGACGGCCGGCTGCTCGCCGCGGCGCTGGACCACGGCGCCCGGTTCCGCCGGCACACCGTCCGGGAGCTGCGCGCGGACCCCGACGGCGTCACCGTCGACGGGCAGCTGCGCGCCGGCGTGGTGGTGGGGGCCGACGGGGCGGAGTCCGTCGTCCGCCGGGCGCTGGGGCTGCGCACCAACCGGCCCGACCGGCTGGCGGTGGCGATCCGCGGCTACGCCGCCGAGCCCGCCGGGCAGGCCGGCACGCAGCTGCTGGTGACCACCGCGCAGCGCTGGCCGGCCTACGCCTGGTCCTTCCCGCTGGGCGACGGGCGGGTCAACGTCGGCTACGGCGAGCTGGTCTCCGGCGGGGCGACGCGGTCGGCGCTGGTCGAGGGGCTGCAGCGGCTGCTGCCCGGGGTGGTGCCGGCCCGCCTGCGCGCCCACCGCCTGCCACTGTCCACCGGTCGGCCGCGGCAGCCCGACGGCCGGGTGCTGCTGGCCGGCGACGCCGCCTCGCTGGTCAACCCGCTCACCGGCGAGGGCATCTTCTACGCGGTGGTCTCCGGGGCGCTGGCCGGGGCGGCGGCGGGTACCGGGCCGGACGCCGGCGCGCGGTACCGGGCGGCGCTGCAGCGGCGGCTGGCCGCCCACCTGCGCTCCTCGTCGGCGGCCGCGTCGCTCAGCCGCTGGCCGCGGCTCATGGACGCCGCCGTCCGCGCCGCCGCGGCCGACCAGCGGGTGTTCGACGACGTGGTGGCCCTGGGCCTGGCCGACGGCCGGCTGACCCCGCGGGCGCTCGCCGGCACGGTGCGCCGGCTGGCGGTCGCGTCGGGACGCCGGACCTAGGACGGCGGCGCGGGGAGCGCCGTCGCCGCGGGCGTGGGCGCGGGCGTCTGGAACACCGCGTAGTCCGCGGCGGTCAGCGGCTGCGCGGTGAGCTCGCCGGAGGGCAGGGGCGCGTCGACCCGCTGCCCCTCCAGGCTCAGGACGACGGAGGCCACGCCCGGCAGGCTGGTCGCGGAGAGGACCAGCTGGGCCACCGCGCGCCGGCTGGCCAGGCCGGAGGGGACGTCGGCGGGGCCGCTGAGGTCGACGGTCACCGTTCCGTCGGTGACGTCGGCGACCGCCAGCTCGACGTCCGGCGGCAGCGCGGTGGACAGCTGCTCGTCGCGCTCGGTCGGGGTCGGCCCGGCTGCCAGCCGCTCCAGCAGCGCGTCCAGGCGGCCGGCCAGCGACGGCCCGGTCACCTCCCGCGGCCGCGACACCAGCCGGTCGTCGGGGGCCACCAGGTACACCTGGCCGGTGCTCGCCTCGGGCTCGGGCGCGGCGGTCGGCGTCGGCAGCGGGCTCGGCGAGGTCAGCCCGAACGGGACGTCGGTGGCGGGGATCTCCTCCGCCGGGCCGCCGGTGGACACCCCGCACCCGGCGACGAGGCAGCACAGCAGCGCGGGCAGCAGCCGGCGACTCACCGCTGCCCCCCGGGGAGCGAGACGACGAACCGCGCGCCGCCCTCCAGCGGCGTGCACCAGGCCGAGCCGCCGTGGCGGGCCGCGGTCTCGGCGACGATCGCCAGCCCGAGGCCGGCGCCGGGCAGCGAGCCCCGGGCCGCGCCCTGCCCGCGGGCGAAGCGCTCGAAGACCCGCTCGCGGTCCGCGACCGGGACGCCGGGTCCGGCGTCGTCCACGCACACCAGCACGGCGCCGTCCCGCCGCTCGACGTGCACCGCGCGCGGACCGCCGGCGTGCCGGTCGGCGTTGTCGAGCAGGTTGCGCACCGCCCGCTCCAGGCCGTTCTTGTCGCCGGTCACCACGGTCTCCTCGTCGGGGTCGCCGTGCAGGAGGGCGGCGTCGCGGCGCCCGGCGGCGAGGACCTCCCGGACCAGGGCGGTCATGGACACCGGGGCGGCGCGGTCGGTCGGCGGGGCGCCGTCGAGCCGGGCCAGCTCCAGCAGGTCGTCGAGCATCCGCCGGAACCGGCCGAGCTCCCGCTCGACCAGCGCCAGCGCCTGGTCGGCCCGCGGGGACAGCTCCGCGCGGCGCGCGGCGAGCACCTCGACGCTGGTGACGACGCCGGTCAGCGGGCTGCGCAGCTCGTGGCTGACGTCGCCGACGAAGCGGGCGTCGCGCTCGATGCGGGCGGCCAGGGCGTCGACCATGCTGTTGAAGCTCGCCACGATCGCCACCAGGTCGGGGTCGTCGGTCGGGGGCAGCCGGGTGGTGAGCTCACCGCCGGCGATCCGGGTGGCCGCGCCCGCCACCTGCTCCAGCGGCGCGACGGCGCGGCGGCTGGCCCACGCGCCGAACGCCGCCCCGGCCGCCGTGGCGGCCAGCGCGCCGGCGCCGAGGACGGCGGCCAGCGTCCGCAGCACCATCTGCAGCTCGGTCAGCGGCGAGAGCTCGTAGAACTCGATCCCGGCGGCGGGGACCGGCACCCCCACGAGGAGCGCGGGGCCCGCGGGGGTGTCGACGCGGACGCTGCCGGCGGACCCCTGTCCCACCAGCTCGAGCAGGTCGGCCGGGACGTCGCGGGCGCCGACGTCCAGGCTCGAGGAGTACCAGGAGTCGCCGCTGCGGACGACGACGTCGGCGCCGCCCGAGGGCACCAGCTCCCCCACGACCTCGCCGACCTCGGTGCCGGCCGTGGCCAGCCGGTTGCTGAGCAGGTTCGCGTCGGCGAACGCCTGCCGGGTGAGCGAGCGCTCGCGCTGGTCCAGCAGGTAGCCGCTGGCCAGCAGCCAGGTGGTGGTGACCAGCACGGCGGAGACCAGCAGGGCACCGACGGCGAAGCCCAGCACGATCCGGGCCCGCAGCCCCCGCCCGCCGAGGGCCCGTCGCCGTCCTCCCCGGTTCGCTCCCGCGGGGCGCTCCGCTCCTCGCTCGTCCCTCGCTGCGATGCTCACGGTCCTGTCCGCTCTCAGCGCGGGTCCAGCCGGTAGCCCAGCCCGCGCACGGTGACCACGATCCGCGGCGCGCCGGGGTCCAGCTCGACCTTGGTGCGCAGCCGCCGGATGTGGACGTCGACGATCCGCTCGTCGCCGAAGAAGCCGTGCTGCCACACCCGCTCCAGCAGCGCCTGCCGGCTGAAGACCCGGCCCGGGGCGGACGCGAGCTCGCACAGGAGGCGGAACTCGGTGAGCGTCAGCGGCACCTGCTCCTCACCGCGGTGGACGGTGCCGCGCATCTCCCGCAGCACCAGCGGCGCGGGCGGGTGCCGGTCGAGCACCACCTCGGCCGGATCGGCCTCCGGTGTCCCCGCGGCCCCGGCTCCCGCCCGTCGGCGCAGGGCCCGCAGCCGCGCGGTGATCTCCTTCACCTGGAACGGCTTGGTGACGTAGTCGTCGGCACCGGCCTCCAGCGCGGCGACGATGTCGGTGGTGTCGGCGCGGGCGCTCACCACGATGATCGGCAGGTCGTGGTCGCGGCGGACCTCCCGGATGACGGCGAACCCGTCCATCGGCCCGAGCATGAGGTCGACGACCATGAGGTCCGGCGCGGCGGTCGCCACCAGCGCCACCGCCTCCTCGCCGCTGCCGGCCTCGGCGACGTCGTAGCCCTCGTCCTCCAGCGCCCAGCGCAGGGCGGTCCGGATCGGGTCGTCGTCCTCGACGACCAGCAGACGCAGAGCCACTCCCTCCATGCTGCCACCGGTCCCCGGACGTTCGGCTCGCCGTCACAGGATCGCAAAGCAACGCCCAGCGGGATCGCAATGTCCTCCGACCAGGCTGTCAGTGACCGCCTGCACGATCGCGGCTCCGGTTGCTCAGAGGAGGACGACGATGACGATGGCTCCAGCCCGGCCCCGGCTCGACGCCACACCGGATGCCGACGTGGTGACCATCCGCCTCGACGACGCCGTGCTCGCCGACGGCCTGGCCGACGTGCGCTGGCTGCTGCACGACGCCCTGCTGGCCGGCGCGCGCCGCCTCGTGGTCGACCTCTCCGGCGTCGCGCACCTGTCGAGCTCCGCCGTCGCCAGCTTCCTGTGGGCCCACCGCACCTGCCGCGCGCGGGGCGGCGCGGTCGTGCTGCGCGGGGCCAACCGGCGGACCGAGGACCTGCTGCGCCGGACGGGGCTGTGGCGCGTGATCGAGCTGGAGTCCTCGTCCGGGGCGGTCGCGTGACCGCCGGGCTCACCGAGGTCGTCGACCGGCGGGCCGGGCTGATCCGGGCCAGCGGCCACCTGACCTCGCTCGGCGCGGACCTGCTCCGCGGGACCGCCGACGGGCTGCGCGGCAGCGGGCACGCCCGCGTCGTGCTCGACCTGCGGGGCGTGCGGGCGGCCGACGCCGGTGGCCTGGACATCCTGGAGGAGCTCCGGCGCGACTTCGCCGCGCACGGCGGGAAGCTGCTGATCCGGGCCTGACCCGCCGGGCCCGGCCACACCCGCACGCGCGCGACTCGCCGGGGTGGCTTCTATTGACAATCGATAGATGTCAACCGACGCTCGATGCATGACGATGGCGCATCGGGCGGTGGGCCCCCTCCGGATCCTGCTGGTGTTGGTGTTCGTGGCCCTGGTGGCGGCACAGATCTGGGCCCTGCCCGAGCTGGTGCCCGACCTGGCCGACCCGTCGGCGGAGCAGTCGGTCATGCGGTGGGCGATGCTGGCGGCCTCGGTGCTGGGCCTGCTGTGCGTCCAGGTCGTGCTCGTCTGCACGTGGAAGCTGCTGACGATGGTCACGCACGACCGCATCTTCAGCGCCAGTGCGCTCCCCTGGGTCACCGCCATCGTGCGGGCCGTCGCCGTCGGGTGGGTCATGCTTCTGGGCGCCTTCGTGTGCGCCTACTACTTCATCGTCGACGAGGTCAGCGACGACCCGGTGCTGCCCGCGCTGCTGCTGGTGCTGCTGCTGGTCGGCGCCGTGGTCGGGCTGCTCCTGCTGGTCATGCGCGAGCTGCTGCGGCAGGCGACGACGCTGCGCACGGACATGGAAGCGGTCATCTGATGCCGATCGTCGTGCGCATCGACGTCGAGCTCGCCAAGCGCAAGATGAGCGTGGGCGAGTTCGCCGAGCGGGTCGGGCTCACGCCGGCGAACGTCGCCGTGCTGAAGAACGGCCGCGCCAAGGCCGTCCGCTTCAGCACCCTGGAGGCGATGTGCCGGGTGCTCGAGTGCCAGCCCGGCGACCTGCTCGAGTGGGTCGAGGACAGCCACGCGCCCTCGGCCGCGCACGAGGCATCCCGGTGATCGAGGTCCGGGGCCTGACCAAGCGCTACGGCGACGTCCTGGCCGTCGACGACCTGAGCTTCGACGTGCCGCCCGGGAAGGTCACCGGGTTCCTGGGGCCGAACGGGGCGGGCAAGTCGACGACGATGCGGATGGTGCTCGGCCTCGAC
This sequence comes from Geodermatophilus sp. CPCC 206100, assembly GCF_048569675.1. Lineage (NCBI taxonomy): Bacteria > Bacillati > Actinomycetota > Actinomycetes > Geodermatophilales > Geodermatophilaceae > Geodermatophilus > Geodermatophilus sp. CPCC 206100. Next base: position 152,164 of record NZ_JAQISV010000013.1, on the reverse strand, counting down.
CGGCCCACCTCGGGACAGGCGCTGGTCAACGGGCGGCCGTTCGCGACGTTCGGCGAGCCGCTGCGCGAGGCCGGCGCGCTGCTCGACCCCGGGTCCGCGCACCCGGGCCGCACCGGGCGCAACCACCTCCGTGTCGCCGCGCGGACCAACGGCGTCCCCGCCGGGCGGGTGGACGAGGTGATCGAGCTGGCCGGGCTGGGCCGCGCGGCCCGTCGTCGGATCGGCGGCTACTCGCTGGGCATGCGCCAGCGGCTCGGGATCGCGGCGGCCCTGCTCGCCGATCCCCGCGTGCTGCTGTTCGACGAGCCGGTCAACGGCCTGGACCTCGACGGCGTGCGCTGGATCCGCGGGCTGCTGCGCCGCCTCGCCGACGAGGGCCGCACCGTGCTGGTCTCCAGCCACCTGCTGAGCGAGATGCAGCAGATCGCCGACCGGCTGGTCGTCATCGGGCGCGGCCGGCTCATCGCCGACGCGACGACGGAGGAGATCCTGCGCGGCCTGGGGCACCACCAGGTGCGGGTCCGCAGCGCGCAGGCCGACACCCTGGCCGGCCTGCTGCAGGAGCGCGGCCGCGTCGTGCAGCGGGTCGGCGTGGGCGAGCTGCTCGTCGACGGCACCACCGCCGAGGAGGTCGGCGAGCTGGCCAACGCCGCCTCCGTTGCGCTGCACCACCTCTCCGACGTGGCGCAGTCCCTCGAGGAGGCCTACCTGAGCCTGACCGGCGCGAGCGTCGAGTACGCCGGCGCCACCGAGCCGGCGGGGACGGCGACGGAGGGGGCACGGTGACGCGCGAGGTCGGCACCGCACGGGTGCTCGCCCGGACCTGCGCGGCCGAGTGGACCCGGCTGTGGACGGTGCGGTCCACCTGGCTGTTCCTCGCGGCCGCCGCGGTCGTGCTGTTCGGGATCGACGCGATCGCCGGCGCCGAGGCGGCCTCCGACCCCGCTCCCCCGCAGGGTGCCCGGACCTGGGAGGTGCTGGGCTTCCCCGCCATGCCGGCGCAGTTCGCCCTCCTGGCGCTGGCGCTCACCGCGGTCACGGCCGACCACGCCACCGGCGGGATCGTCCCGACCCTGCAGTGGACACCGCGCCGCGGCGTCCTGTTCCTGGCCCGCTCGGTCGTGGCGGTGGGCACCGCGACCGTGCTCGGCGTGCTGCTCGCGCTGGCCGCCGCCCTCGGCGCGTTCGCCGCGCCGCACGCGGAGCTGGCGCTGCCGTGGGCCGGCGCCCTGGACGCGGTCGGCACCGTCGCCCTCGTCTTCGCCGCCGGCACGGCGCTGGCGGTGGGGCTCGGCTTCCTGCTGCGCAACACCGCCGGCGCCCTCGTCACGGTCTTCCTGGCGATGCTGGTGCTCCCGCTGCTGCTGCCGCAGTTCGGCTACGCCTGGACGACGTCCTTCGCCCACGCCCTGCCCGGGTCCGGCGCGGCGCACCTCCTGCTCGGCGGGATCCCGGGGATGACGCAGGCGTCGTCGGTGACGGTGCTGCTGGTCTGGGCGGCCGGCGCCCTGCTGCTGGGCTGGCTGCGGCTGGTGCGCACCGACGCCCACCGCTGAGCGCCGGCCCCGGCCGATCCGCCGTCCACCCAGCACCCTCCACCGAGCTGTGCCACGCTCGGTTGTGCACGATTTTGTTGGCACGAGGAGGTTGCGTTGACCAGTGGAGTACGCAGAGTGGGCCTCGCGGTGGTCGGCCTCGGGGGAGCCGTCGCCACCACCGCCGTCGCCGGCCTGGAGCTGTTGCGGCGCGGTGCGTCCGACACCTCCGGGCTGCCCCTGGCGGGGGTCGAGCTGGACGGCGTCCCCCTCGAGACCGTCACCGGGATGGCCGGCTACACCGACCTGGTCGTCGGCGGCTGGGACCTCGACGGCTCCGACCTGTTCAAGGCCGCCGAGCAGCACGGGGTGCTCGACTCCCGCCAGCTCGAGCACGCCGGCCCGGCCCTGTCGTCGATCACGCCCTGGCCGGCGGCCGGGGACGAGGACTTCTGCCGCAACGTGACCGGCGGCAACGTGGTGCTGGCCGAGACCCGCCGCGCCCAGGTGGACGCCGTCCGTGCCGACCTCGTCCGGTTCCGCGCGGAGCAGGACCTGGACGGCCTCGTCCTGGTCAACCTGGCCTCGACCGAGCGCTGGCCCGACCCGGCGGCGCCGGCCCTGCAGTCGGCCGGGGCCTTCGAGGCGGGGCTCGACGCCGACGACCGCTCGATCACCCCGGCGATGGTGTACGCCTACGCGGCGATCGCCGAGGGGGTCGGCTACGTCAACTTCACCCCGTCGCTGGCCGCCGACGTCCCGGCGCTGGTCGAGCTGGCCGAGCGGCGCGGCGTCCCGATCGCGGGCAAGGACGGCAAGACCGGCCAGACGATGATGAAGACGGTGCTGGCCCCGGCGTTCCGCAGCCGCGCGCTGACCGTCGAGGGCTGGTACTCGACCAACATCCTGGGCAACCGGGACGGGCTGGCCCTCGAGGACCCGGACTCGCTGTCGAGCAAGCTGCAGACCAAGGGCAGCGTCCTCGACTCGATCCTCGGCTACCCCGTCGAGGACCACGTCGTGCGGATCGACTACTACCGCCCGCGCGGCGACTCGAAGGAGGCCTGGGACGCCATCGACCTGGTCGGCTTCCTCGGGCAGCGGATGCAGGTGAAGGTCGACTTCCAGTGCCGCGACTCGATCCTGGCCGCGCCGCTGGCCATCGAGCTGGCCCGGCTCACCGACCTCGCCGCCCAGCGCGGCGAGGGTGGGGTGCAGACGCAGCTCGGCTGGTTCTTCAAGGCACCCATCAGTCCCGACGGCGCGCCCCCGGAGCACGCCCTGCACCGGCAGGAGCAGGTGCTGCTCGACTGGCTGGCCGCGGCTCCGGCCGGCCGGTGACCGCCGGGCTACCGGCCCTGGCCCCGCTGCGGCCGCTGCTGGCGGAGGTCGGCGACGCCAAGCGGGTCCGGGTCGCCGACCGGCCCGGCTCGCTGGCCGAGCAGGCCTTCGCCCGCGCGTGGGGGCGGCTCGTCGCCGGGGAGGACGCGCCCACGGTCGCCCTCTCCGAGACCGCCGCGGCCGTCGCCCGGGCCCGGTTGGCCGGGATCGACGGCGCGGTGCTGACCGCGGCGGGGCTGGCCGAGGCCGAGGCGCACGGGGTGCTGCGGCGCGGGTTCGACGAGGTGGCCGGGCCGCTGGACCCGGCGCTGCGGGCACGCCTGCGCGTCGCCCTGCCCCTCGCCGGCCCGGCGCCGGAGCCGCCGCCGATCGCCGGGCGGCTCAACCGGCAGCCCCGCGCCGGGGCCACCGCGCCGGGCCGGGCACGGGTGGTGGTCGAGCCGCCGGAGAGCCACGGCGACCACTGCCTGACCGTGGCGGTGTACGGGGCGCTGGTCGCGCCCGCGTTCGACGCCGACCCGGTCGTCCCCTTCCTCGTCGGGCTGGCGCACCACCTGCACAACGCGGTGCTGCCGGACGCCGGGTTCGCCGGCGAGGTGCTGCTGGGGTCCGCGCTCCCGCGGGTGCTGGCGACGCTGGAGGAGCGCGAGCTGGCCGCCCTGCCGGCGCCGCTGGCCGGGCGGCTGCGGGAGGTGCTCGCCCTGCGCGCCGACGCCGGCTCGCCCGAGGCGCAGGCGTTCCACGCCGCCGACGTCCTGGACCGGGTGCTGCAGGTGCACCACCACGCCCGGGCCGCGGCGTTCACCGCGTCGCAGGCGCTCGACGACCTGGAGCTGGTGCACGCCGGGCCGGTGCAGGCGTTCCACCTCGACGTGCTGGCCGCGGCGGGGCTGTGACGGCGGCGGCACTGTGACGGCGGCGGCACTCGACGTCCCGGTCGTCGACGGCATCCCGTTCGCGCGGGCCGGCCGCGACGACCTGCGCGACGAGGTCCGGGGCCTGCTCGCCGCCGGAGAGGTGGACCGGGCCCGGGTCGCGCTGCTCGCCGACGCGGACGACTGGTGGGACCAGCCCCCTCCCCCGCCGGAGCAGCTGGCCCGCGTCCCGGCCGCCGCCACCCTCCGCGAGGCCATGGACCTGCTCGGCATGGGCCGGGTGGCCGACTACTTCGCCCACCGGTGGTCGGACCCGACCCACCTGGCCGGGTTGGCCCTCCTCCAGCAGCACTGGCCCGGCGCGCGGCCGGTGGTGGACGTCGCCTGCGGCATCGGGGCGCACCTGCGGGAGCTGGCCCGCCGCGGCTGCACCGACCTGCTCGGGGTCGACGTCGTCTGGGCCAAGCTCTGGCTGGCCCGGCGCTTCGTCTGCCCGACCGCCCGGTACGTGTGCGCCGACCTGACCGCCGTCCCGGACCTGCGGGTGCCCGCGCCGGCGTACGTGCTGTGCCACGACGCGTTCTACTTCGTCCGCGACAAGCCGGCCGCGGCCGCGGCGATGACCGCGCTGGCCGGAGTGGGCGGCACGGTCGTCGTCGGGCACGCGCACGTCGCCGACCCCGCCGGCGAGCCGCTCGCGCCCGAGCGGTACGCGGCCGTCCTCGGAGCCGGCCTGCTCTACGACGACGAGGAGCTCACCGCCGCCCTGCTGGCGGGCCGGGCGCCCCGGCCCGCCGACCCCGCCGCCCTGCGGGCCAGCGAGGCGATCGCCCTGGTCGCCGGCGATCCGCGCTCCCCCGCTCCGGCCGACCTCGCCGAGCCGCTGGGCCCGCTGCGCCCCAACCCGCTCTACCGCGACGGCGTGCTCACCTGGCCGAGCCCGCGCTACGCCGCCGAGTACGGCCCGCGGTCGGGGTACCTGCCCGCCCGCTGGCCGGACCCGCTGCCGCCCGACGCGGCGCGGCGGCGGCTCCTGGTCGACCTGCCGGAGGACTGGTGAGCCGCGCCGTCGGGTGGGGGGTCGCCGGCTGCGGCTGGGTGGCCCGCGATCACGCGCTGCCCGCGCTGCTGGCCACCCCGGACGCGCGCGTGGTGGCCGTGCACGACCGCGATCCGGCCGCCCTGGCCCGCCTGGACGTCGACGCCCCGCGGAGCTCCGACCTCGCCGCCTTCCTGGCCACCCCGGGGCTCGACGCGGTCTACGTCGCCGTCCCGAACGCCGCGCACCGAACGGTGGTCGAGGCCGTGGCCGCGGCCGGCACCGCGGTGCTCTGCGAGAAGCCGCTGGCCGCCGACACCGCCGATGCCGAGGCCCTCGTCGCCGCCGCCGACCGGGCCGGCGTGCTGCTCGGCACGGCGTTCGACCAGCGCTGGCACCCGGCGCACGTGCGCCTGCGCGAGCTGCTGCCCGAGCTGGGCTCGGTCACCGCCGTCCGCGTCGTCTACTGCTGCTGGCTGCCGGCGGAGTGGTCTCCGGACGGCCGGCCGCACGACAACTGGCGGGTCGACCGCGCCCGCGCCGGCGGCGGGGCGGCCATCGACCTGGCGCCGCACGGTCTGGACCTCACCGGCGCGGTCCTCGGCGAGGACGTGGTCGAGCTGTCCGCCGTGCTGCAGCGCCGGGTGCACGGCTACCCGGTCGACGACGGCGCGCTGCTGTCCGGCCGCACCGCCGGCGGCGTGCTGGTCGACCTGCACGTCGCGTTCAACACCCCCGACGCCCTCCCCCGGCGCCGGCTGGAGGTGGTCGGCACCCGCGGGATGGCGGTCGCCGTCGACACGATGGGACAGACCGCCGGCGGCTCGCTGACCCTGTACCGCCCCGACCCGGTGGACGTCCCCTTCGCCGGAACCGGCCCGTTCGCCGCGCAGTTCGCCGCCTTCACCGCCGCGGTCGCCGAACCGGGGCGGGCGGGGACGGCATGGCCCTACGACGCCGCGCGCGACCTGCGGCTGCACCGCCTCCTGCTCGACGCCCTCGACGCCGCCGACCCCGGAGCCCCCCGATGAGCCTCGACCCCAACACCAACCCCTACCGCGGCCTGCTGCCCGACCTGCCGGCCTACGCCTGCACCAACTGCGGGCACTGGCAGCGCTGGCCGGCGCCGGGCCCGCTGACCTGCCCGGTCTGCGCCGACGTCCGCAACGCGCTGCCCGAGCACGGCTTCGAGTTCGTCACCGACAAGCAGGCCGACGAGCTGGTCACCGGCTTCTGGCGGCCCACCGCGGTGGACGGCGTCACCGAGTTCGGCACCGAGCCGCGCTTCGGCCTGGACAGCAGCGGCTGGGTGATCGAGACCGACTCCGGCCTGGTCGGCTTCGAGTGCGCCCCCTGGTACACCGCCGACATGCTGGCCGAGCTGCGCCGCATGGCCGCGGGGAAGGGCGGGTTCGGCGTCCTGGCCGCCAGCCACGTGCACGGCTACGGCGCGCTGTGGCAACTGCAGCAGGAGCTGGAGCCGCGGGTGGTGTGCGTCGGCGTCGAGGACCTCGAGTGGACGAAGGCCTTCCGCGTCACCTGGCCCGCCGACGACGTCCTCGTGCTCGCCCCCGACCTGACGCTGCACCGCACCGGGGGCCACTTCCCCGGGCACTCGGTGCTGCACGACAGCCGCCGGGGCGTGCTGTTCTGCGGCGACTCGCTCAAGGTCGACCTCGACCCCGACGGGACGCCGGTCGCCCTGAGCGCGCATAAGGCCTTCCACGCGCAGATCCCGCTGTCCCACGGCGAGCTGCGCCAGTACCTGGCCGTGGTCGGGGCGCTCGACTTCGGCACGGTCGCGACGCCGTTCGAGATCGTCCCCGGCATCACCACCGATCACGTCGTCCACCTGGTGCGACGGCTGCTCGCCGGTCCACCGGACGCCGCGCCCGTCCCCCTGGAGGAGCTGTGACGACCACCCTGACCGCCGCCCAGCGGTACCTCGACTCGTTCCCGGGAACCGTCGACGAGTTCGCGATCGAGGGGCTCGACGTCCTCGACGTGCCGCTGCACAGCGCCGTCCTGCCGACGACGGCCGCCCATCCCGGCGGCAGCGGCCTGGGCTACGGCGCGACCCGCGAGGAGGCCCGCACCGGCGCGCTCGGCGAGCTGGCCGAGATGGCGCTGTCGGTGCGGGCGCACCAGGGCGTCGAGCGGGTGCAGGCCTCCTACGCCGAGCTGGCCCGGCGGGAGGGCCGCGACCGCGTGGCCGACCCGCGCACGCTGTGCCTCGAGGCCGGCAGCGCCTACGACGACGACCGGCCGCTGCAGTGGCTGCCGATGACCCGGCTGCGCGACGGGGAGACCGTGCTGGTGCCCGCCGAGCTGGTCGCCTCCGCGCCGCAGGACCTGCCCGGCGCCCCGCCCCCGGACGGCTGGCTGACCACGGTGATCACCAACGGGCAGGGCGCGGCGTTCGACGCCGGGCGCGCGGTCGCGCACGCGCTGCTGGAGGTGCTGCAGCGCGACGGCAACGCCACCGCGTTCCGCGCCATGGACGCCGGGGTGGTCGTCGACCTGGCCGGGCTGCGCGACCCCGACGCGCTGGCCCTGCTCGACCGGCTGGACGCCGCGGGCATCGACGTGGCGGTCAAGCTGGCCAGCACCGACCTCGGCGTGGTCGACGTGTACGCCGTCGGCTGCTCGCGGGACCGGTCGGAGCCGGTGCCGGTCATGGCGACCGCCTGCGGAGAGGCCGCCCACCCCGACCGCGACACCGCCGTCCGCAAGGCGCTGCACGAGTTCGCCTCCGCGCGCAGCCGCAAGGCGTTCATGCACGGCCCGTTCGACGTGGTCCGGCCCGCCACTCCGCCCGGATACCTGGACGCCTGGCGCGGCGGGCACCCGCCCGAGCGGCTGGTGGAGGAGGACCGCGCGCTGGCGGCGATGCTCGCCTGGACCCGGATGGGCACCGGCGCGCTGGTCGACCTCCTGCAGGACACCGTCCTCTCCCGTCGCGCCACCGTCCCCCTCACCGACCTCCCGACCTGGGACGGCGACGACCTGTCCGCCGCCGTCACCGGGGCGGTGCAGGGAGCCGGGTTCGACGTACTGGTGGAGCTGCAGCCCTCGGCCGGCGACGCGGTGGCCGCCAAGGTGCTGGTGCCGGGGCTCGAGGTGGAGACGATGTCCTACGGGCGGATCGGCGAGCGCGGCGTGCGCCGGCTGCTCGACCGCGGGGAGCCGCTGGTCGCCGTCGGCGCCGACCCGGGCGGCTGGGCGCGGGTGCACCTCCCGGCCGACGCCGAGGAGCGCCTGGGCGGGCCGGCCTGGTTCGACCGGGCCGGCGCCGACCGGCGGGTGGGCGCCCTCTACCCGCTCTACCGGGAGCCCGGCCGGCACGTCGTGGCCGAGGTGCTCGCCCGATGACCCTCCGCTACGCGTACAACACCAACGGGCTGACCTCGCACCGGCTCTCCGACGCGCTCTCCCTCCTCGCCGACACCGGCTACGCGGGCGTCGCGCTGACCCTCGACGTCGTGCACCTCGATCCGTTCGCGCCCGACGCGTTCACGCAGGCCGAGAAGACGCGGGCGCGCTGCGACGAGCTGGGCCTGGGGGTCGTCGTCGAGACCGGCGCCCGCTTCCTGCTCGACCCCCGGGTCAAGCACGAGCCGACGCTCGTGACCCCCGATCCCGACGGCCGGGCCCGGCGGCTGGCCTACCTGCGGCTGGCCTGCGAGCTCGCCGAGGTGCTGGGTGCCGAGGCGGTGAGCTTCTGGGCCGGCGTGCCGCGGCCGGGCGTGGACCGCGCCGAGGCGTGGGGCTGGCTGGTCGACGGCGTCCGGGCGCTGGTCGACAGCTCCGGCGGGCGGGGTCCCGCGCTGGCCGTGGAGCCGGAGCCCGGGATGCTCGTCGAGGACTGCGACGGCTGGGCCCGGCTGGCGGCCGAGGCGCCCGGGATCACGCTGGCTCTCGACACCGGGCACTGCGTCGTCGCCGGGGCGTACGCCCCCGAGGAGGCGGTCGCGGCGTTCGCACCGCACCTGGGGACCGTCGCCGTCGAGGGCATGCGGCGCGGCGTGCACGACCACCTGCCCCTCGACGAGGGCGACGTCGACCTGCCCGCGGTGCTCCGGGCGCTCGGCGCCGCCGGCTACGACCGGCTGGTGACCCTCGAACTGTCCCGCGACGGGCACCGGGCGCACGAGATGGTGCCGCGGGCGATGGCCACGCTCAGGGAGGCCGAGTCGGCATGAGGATCTGCTTCGTCAGCCGGCGCTACTGGCCGGCGGTGAGCGGGATGAGCGTCTACGCGGAGAACCTGCTGCGCGAGCTGGTCGCCCTCGGGCACGAGGTGACCCTGGTCAGCCAGTACCGCGACGACGAGGCCGGCACCCGGGTGTACGGCGGCGGCCCACCCCCGCCGGAGCGGGTGCCCGACGGCGTCGAGGTCGTGGCGCTGCCCAGCCGCGGCGAGACCGTCGTCCCGGCCGACTGGGAGGGCGACATCGCCGAGATCGTGCGCACCGTCGTCGGCCTGCACCGCGAGCGGCCGTTCGACGTGCTGCACGCCCAGTACGGCTATCCGCCGGGCCTGGCCGTGCTCGCCGCCGCGCGGGAGACCGGCCTGCCCACCGTGGTCAGCATCCAGGGCGGGGACGGGCACTGGGTCGGCACCTGCTGCACCACGCACGCCTCCGCCATGCGCACCGTCGTCGACTCCGCCGGGGCGGTGCTCATCGGCAGCGCGAGCTTCCGCGACGAGGTGGTCGGCAACCTGGGCAGCGACCCGGCGCGGTTCACGATCGTCCCGGGGGCGACCGACACCCGGCGGTTCACCCCGGCCGAGCGGCCGCTGGGGACGCTGCGCGAGCCGCCGGTGCTGCTGTTCCACGGGCGGGTGGACCGGCGCAAGGGCGTGCTGGACCTGCTCGACGCGCTGCCCGACGGCGTCCGCCTGGTGGTGTCCGGCATCGGCCCCGACCTGGACGAGGCCCGGGCCCACGCCGACGGCCGGACGACGTTCCTCGGCTACGTCCCGCCCGACCGGGCGCCGGAGGTCTACCGCTCGGCCGACGTGTTCGTCAGCCCCACCTACAGCGAGGGCTTCAGCAACACGCTGCTCGAGGCGATGGCCAGCGGGCTACCGACGGTGAGCACCCGCAGCGTCGGCGTCGTCGACTGCCTGCGGCACGAGGAGAACGGTCTGCTGCACGAGCCGGGCGACGTCGCGGGGCTGCGCGCCCAGCTGGACCGGGTGCTCACCGACGCCGCGCTGCGCACCCGCCTGGCCACCGCGGCGCTCGAGGAGGTCCGCCGGCTGTACTCGTGGCCGGTGCTGGCGCGGGCGGTCGAGGCCGTCTACGACCGGGTGGCCGGGACCGCCTCGGACGACGGCTGGGCGCTGCCCGCGGAGGTCGACCTGTCCTGCCGGTTCCGCGCCGCGGCGCACCTGCTGTGAGAACGACGCGCGAGGGAGCATCGCAGGGAGCGCCAGCGACCGAGGAGCGGACCGAGTGCGGAGTCGAACGGGGGACGCTGTGAGGGTGCTCGCGGTCAGCCCGCACCTGGACGACGCCGCGTTCTCGGCCGGCGGCACGCTGGCTGCCCTCGCCGCGGCGGGGCACGACGTCATCGTGCTGACCTGCTTCACCGCGAGCGTGCCCTCGCCCACCGGGTTCGCCCTGGCCTGCCAGCTCGACAAGGGGCTGCCGGCCGAGGCCGACTACATGGCGCTTCGCCGGGGGGAGGACGACGCGGCGATGGCGGTGCTGGGCGCCCGGGCGGTCCACCTCCGGCTGCCCGAGGCACCGCACCGGGGTTACCGGAGCCCCGCCGCCCTGTTCGCCGGCGTGCAGCGCGGCGACGACGTCTGGCGCACCGTCCGGGAGGTGCTGGCCGCCGAGGACGCCGACCTGTGGCTGGCGCCGCAGGCGCTCGGCGGTCACGTCGACCACCTGCAGGTGCTGCGGGCCGTGGCCGGGCTCGGGCGCCCGGTGCTGTGGTGGCGGGACAGCCCCTACGTGCTGCGCGCCCCGGAGGCCGTGCCGGGGCCCGGTCTCCCGTCCGGGCTGGCCGAGGTCGTCCCGCCCCAGGACCTCGCCCGGCGCGCGGACGCCTGTGCCTGTTACGCCACGCAGCTCGGCTTCCAGTTCGGCGGGCAGGAGGCGATGCGGCGGGACCTGGCCCGCCTGCCCGAGGTGTTCCTGGCCGGCGACCGCGCGGGTGCCGTGCTCGGCTCCGGCCGGGCGGGCGGCCTCCTCGCACCGGTGGGGACGGCGCCTCGCGCGGAGGGCGTGGCCGCCGGACCCGTGCCGCCGGTCAGCCGTTGGTCGGCCGGGGTGTAGCGGGACGCCGGACGACCGGGGTGCGCAGGCCCGGTGTTTGGAACGGGCCGCTGGGCGGTGCTGTGGGTGAGCGGCGCACTGGTCGGCCACGTCGTCGGCGAGTTCTGGCAGCCCTACAGCAGCGGCATCTCGGTCGCCTTCTGCGGCCCGCTGGCCGGGCTCGCGGCATGGGCGTTGGTGTCCTGGGCCGGCCGCGGCCCGGCGCCTCCGCCCGTGGTGGTGCTCCCTCCTGTGGTCGTGCTCGGAGGGGTGCCGCTGACCGTGCTCCGCGACATCCACGGTCCGGCTGTCCTCGCCGGGGTCCTCGTCGGCGCGCTGCTGACCCGGCCGTACCGGCACCGGGTCACGGAGCGGCGTCCGGGACCCCCGTCCACGCCCGGAGCTCGTAGTACAGGCCCCGGGTCCGCCTGATCCGCAGCTCGAGGGGGACGAGCACGCCGTGGACGACCGGGTGCGCGCGCCGCAGCAGTCGGGCCGCCGCGGCAGCCTCACCGCCGCCGAGGAGTCGAGCCCGGGCGGGCAGGCCCGGGCCGGTCGGCGTGCCGCGGGGGGTGCAGGGGGCGACCCGGACGTCGGGGGAGTTCCGCAGCCGCGGGACCTTCGCCGTGCTGGCGGGCGTGCCGAAGTAAGCGCGGTCGCCGTCCACGGCGACGTTGACCGGCGTCCCGACCCAGGTGCCGTTCCGCCTGCGGGTCGTGAGCAGGACCGCCCACGGCCGCGCGAGGCGGTCCAGGGGCCGGTCGGCGACGAACGGCGGTGCTGCACCGGTCGCGGCCGGTCGCGCCGGATCGGCCGGGCGCCTCGGGCACTCCGGCGAGGGTCCGGGTGGGTGTCGGCGGGTCAGCACGAGGCGGGGGACGGTGCGGTGACCGGCCGGGCCCGGTCACCGGCTGGGTGCGCGGACCGCGGCGCGGGCAGGCGCAACCGCGGGGCGTCGTAGAGCTCCGCGCCGCCCTCGGCGGAGAAGCAGACGCCGAGGAAGCCGCGCGGGCCGGCGGCCGAGTGCACGATGCGCAGCGCGATGCCGTCCGGGTCGAGAAACTCGATCCAGCTGCCGTCGACGTGCGTCCCCGCCGTGGAGGGGATGCCCAGGCCGGTGGCCCGGGTCTGCACACGTTCGGCGGCGGCGCGGTCCGCCGCCTCCAGGATGACCGGGTGCTCACCGCGGAGGTCCGCACCGCCGGCCGTCGTCGATCGCAGCCGCAGGGCGAGCAGGTAGCGGGCCTGCCAGTCCACGAGCCCGCACCCGGTCACCCCTGTGTGATCGCTGAACTCGCGGACGTACCGCAGGTCGAGCAGGTCGCGGTACCAGGCCGCGCTGCGGGCCAGGTCGCTGACCGGGATGGTCACCTGCACGATCCGCTGCAGGTCCCGCGCGCCGGCGCCGGCGGTCGCGCCGGGCGGGTCGATGAACGCCATCGTCGTGCTCCCTCCCCAGGAGTCGAGAGCGGCAGTCCACCGGCCGCCTCGCTCTGGACGCTAGGGAGGCGCCGGGGGACGATCCATGCGTCGGAGTCCGCGATCCTCCAGCGTCCGTCCACGCCGGGGGCAGGGCAGCGGGAGCTTCCTTGGACCTGCTCAGCGCCGTTCTCCAGGAGCTCCGGCTGACCAGCGCTGCCTACCGCTCGCTGGAACTGCACGCGCCGTGGCGGCTCCGGTTCGACGGCGGCCTGCGCGGGGTGCACGTCGTCGTCTCCGGGAACTGCACGCTCCGCGTCGACGGGCAGGCTCCCCTCGATCTGCGGCCCGGCGACCTCGTGGTCCTGCCCCGGGCCGACTCGCACGAGCTCGCCTCGGCCCAGGCGCTCGGCGTGCCTCCGGTGTCCGCGCTGGACCTCGCCCGGCGCACCCAGGGCAACCGGATCGTCGTCGGCGGTGCCGGAGAGGTGACGACCATCGTCTGCGGCGCCTTCTCCTTCGGCGACGAGGACCACCCGGCCGTGGCCGGGTTCCCGCCGTGCATCCTCGTCCCCGGACACGAGGGACGCTCCCCCGAGTGGCTGGCCGGGCTCACCGCGGCGCTGGCCACCGAGACGCTGGAGGGCGGGCCGGGCAGCGAGGTCGTCATGGCACGGCTCTCCGACGCGCTGGTCACCCGCGCGCTGCGGCACCACCTCGAGACCACGGACGAGGTCGGCTGGCTCCAGGGGCTGCGCGATCCCCACCTCGCGACGGCGCTGGCCGCTCTGCACGCCGACCTGGCCGCCCCCTGGACGCTGGAGAGGCTGGCCCGCTCGGCGGGGCTGTCCCGATCGGCGTTCGCAGCCCGCTTCGCGGCGACCGTCGGCCAACCCCCGATGCAGTACCTCTACCGCAGTCGGATGCGCCGGGCCATCACCATGCTGCGCGCCGGAGACACGACGAACGCGAGCATCGCGGCGCGCGTCGGCTACGGCTCCGAGGCGGCGTTCGCGGCGGCGTTCACCCGTCACACCGGAGTGCCGCCCGGCGCCTATCGGCGTCGCGGCAACGGCCTCCCGCAGCCGCCGGCACCACGGCAGCCGGGAACCTCTCCAGCCGACACCGGCGTGCGACCGGCACCTCGAACGGGAGGCACGACCGCTGCTCCAGCGGAGGGCGTGGGATTCGAACCCACGATGGGTTTGACCCCATAGCGGTTTTCAAGACCGCCGCCATCGGCCACTAGGCGAGCCCTCCTGGCGGCGTGCCGGCCGGGGGCCGTACGCCGACCGCCATGCTACGGACGCCGGCCCCGGAGAGCCGGGTCAGTCCTGCGGCCGCGGGGTCACCCGGTAGCACGGGCCCGGGCCCATCGCCTCGACCGCGAAGCCCAGCTGCACCAGGACGTCGGCCACCGCGGCGCCCAGCGTGCGGGTGACCGCCGCGTCGGCTGCCGCACCGCGGGCCTGGTGCACGCTCAGGCGGTCGTGGGCGTGCCAGCTCACCAGGACCCCGAAGTTGGCGACGTCCGGGGTCAGGCACACCCCCCCGGCCGCGCCGTCCGCTCCCCGCCCGGAGCAGTCGTGCAGGGGCAGGCCCGCCTCGACCAGCGCCGCGCCGACCTCGACCACCAGCGTGGTGAGGGCGTCGGTGTCCGACAGCAGGGCGTCCCAGTCCTCGGGGAGCCGGTCCAGGTGGGCGTCGAGCTCGGCCAGCCACGCCCGCTCGTCCGGCGTCTGCCGGCCGACGAGCGCACCGTCGGCCCGCTGCTGCCCGTAGACGGCGCGGGTCGTGTCGGCCAGGCCGTTGGCCAGCGCGGCCCACTCCGCGTCGATGCTGTCGCCGAACGGGCCGGCCACGATCCGCGCTCCCGGCTGCTCGGCGCACTCGTCCACGAGCCACCACCCGGGAGCCGACGGGCGCTGAGCCGTCGTCCGGCGCGCGGTGTCGGCGGCCACCGCCGTCCGGGACCCGCGCGGCGAGGCGGGAGCCGCCGCGCCGCCGCGCTCGGGGAGCCGCGCCGACTCCACGGTCGAGGCGCCCGCGCCGACCGCACCGGCCGAGGTGGCCGGCGCCGGGGCACCGACCGCGGCCGACTGCGGCTGCTGGGCCACGGAGTTGCGCTCGTACTCGTAGCGGGCGGTCGACCCCCTGCCCAGCCCGATGATCAACCCGGCCATGGCCAGGAAGCCCAGCACGGCGACCGACGGCCACAACAGCACAGCTTCCACGGGTGGTCTCCTCGGGGACGGACGTCGCGGTCCACGAGGCTCCGCGGACGACCGAAAAGTAGGTCGCGCAGGCCGCTGACCAGCCGCCTCGGCCGGGGCGCGGAGGGCTCCGTCACGCAATCGTTGTCCGGGGCCGCGCCGACCTCCGGTCACCCGTCCCTGCGCGCGCAGCCTTGTCGACAAGCCCCCCGATCCCCAGCGTGACGGGGCGGCCGGGCAGCTGCGGTCATCCCGACGGGCTCCGCCGCACCGGCATGTCGCGCGGGCTCCGGCCGGCGGATCAGACGGCGACGGCGGTGACGAAGGTGCAGATCCCGTCGCCTCGGGAGGCGCGCTGCCGCACGCGGAGGAGCCTGAGGACGGCGATCTCCACCCGGTAGGCCAGCCGCGCCGGCCCCCGGTAGAACGTGTCGCCGGCCGTCGTCACCTCGATGCGGTCGAAGCCGGCGGCCCGGACGTGCTCGGTCAGCATCCAGTCCGGGAGGATCGTGATGTGCCCCGGCTGGTGGTAGAACTCCGGGCCGAAGATGTACGGAGAGCCCAGCAGGAACATCTTCAGCCGCGAGTGCGGGTGGGTCACGTTCGGCGTGCTGACCAGCAGCCGGTCCCCCGGCCGGAGCAGCGCCCGGATCGACCGCAGCACCTGCCGCGGGTTCTCCACGTGCTCGAGGGTCTCGACGCACACGACCATGTCGAAGGGCCCGCGGGTCTGCTCGGTCCACTCAGGGGAGTCGAGGTCCAGGCGGGCGATCCAGTCGTGCGGCGGGTCGAGGTCGGTGGGGACGACGTCGAGGCCGGCGTCGCGCAGCCGCAGGGCGAGGGCGCCGCAGCCGGAGCCGACCTCGAGCACCCGCCCGCCGCCGGGCAGCGCCGTCCGCACCAGCTCGACGGCGTACTCGTGGACACCGGGGGCGGCGTGGATGCCGTGCCCCTTGTAGGAGGAGACCGCCTCCGTCCGCTGGCTGGTCCTGTCCTCCGCCACTGCCACCGGCCCAGACTGGCACACCGGCTCCGGCCCCACCGGACGGGACGGTCTCACTCCGCGGGAGCGGTCGCGGCCTCCTCGCGCGGCACCGGCGTCCCGATCACGCCGTGCAGGTGGCAGGCGGCCACGTGGCCCGGCGCCGACCCCACCGGCTGCAGGGCGGGGTCGACGTCCGGGCACGGCTCGAACGCGTACGGGCACCGGGTCCGGAACCGGCACCCGCTGGGGACGGCGGCCGGCGAGGGGACGTCGCCGCGCAGCACGACCCGCTGCCGCGCACGCTCCAGCTGCGGGTGCGGCACGGGGACCGCGGACAGCAGCGCCTGGGTGTAGGGCATCCGCGGATCGGTGCCGACCGCGGACGCCGGCCCGACCTCCACCACCCGCCCCAGGTACATGACCGCGATGCGGTCGGAGATGTGCCGGACGGCGGACAGGTCGTGCGAGATGAACAGCAGGGTCAGCCCCAGCTGCCGCTGCAGCCGGCGCAGCAGGTTGAGCACCTGCGCCTGCACGCTGACGTCCAGGGACGCGATCGCCTCGTCGCAGACCAGGAAGTCCGGCTCCCCGGCGAGGGCCCGGGCGATGCCGACCCGCTGCCGCTGGCCGCCGGAGAACTCGTGCGGGTAGCGGGTGGCCACCGCGGGGTCGAGGCCGACCAGCTCGAGCAGCTCGGCGACCCGCGCCGCCCGCTCGCGCCGTCCCGACCGCAGCCCGTGCACCTCCAGGGGCTCGGCGACGGTCTGCGCCACCGTGCGGCGCGGGTCCAGGGAGGCGAACGGGTCCTGGAACACCATCCCTGCGCGGCGGCGCAGGTCCCGCAGCCCGCGGCGGTCCAGACCGGTCACGTCGATGCCGTCGAAGGTGACCGACCCACCGGTGGGCGGCACCAGCCGCAGGAGGGCGTTGCCGAGCGTCGACTTGCCGCAGCCGGACTCCCCCACCAGTCCGAGGGTCTCGCCGCGCAGGATGTCGAGGTCCACGCCGTCGACGGCCCGCAGCACGCCGGTGGCGCGGCGGCGCACCCCCGAGGACCGGACCGGGAAGTGCACCTGCAGCCCGCGCGCGGAGACGAGGACGTCGTCGGCCGCCGGCTGCGCCCGCATCGAGGTGCTCACCGGCGCTCCCCCTCCCGGCACCAGGTCGCCGCCCGGTGCGGCAGGCCCGTCGGCGTCCCCGCGCCGACCACGGCCAGCGGCGGCTGCTCGGTCTCGCACCGCGGATCGGACCGGACCGGACACCGCGGCCAGAACACGCAGCCCGGCGGCAGGTCGGTCGGCGCCGGCGGCACCCCGGGCACGGTGGCCAGGTCGGGCGGCTGTCCGTCGACGGCCGGCTGGGCGAGGTCGGGCAGGGCGCCGAGCAGCCCGCGCGTGTACGGGTGGGCCGGCCGCTCCAGGACGTCGTCCACCGTGCCGTCCTCGACGCACCGCCCGCCGTACATGACCAGCACCCGGTCGGCGATGCCGGCGACCACCCCGAGGTCGTGGGTGATCCAGATGACCCCGGTGCCGTGGTCGGCCTGCAGCGTCTCGACGAGCTCGATGATCTGCGCCTGCACGGTGACGTCGAGGGCGGTGGTGGCCTCGTCGGCGATGAGCAGCGACGGCGAGTTGCTGAGCGCGATGGCGATGACCACCCGCTGCCGCATGCCGCCGGACAGCTCGTGCGGGTACCGGTCCAGCGCCCGGTCGGGATCGGGCAGCCCGACCTCGCGCAGCAGCTCGGCGGCCCGGCGGCGGGCGTCGGCCTTGGTGACCTCGCCGTGCGCGCGGATCCCCTCGACCAGTTGCCGGCCGACGGTGAGCACGGGGTTCAGCGAGGTCATCGGGTCCTGGAAGACCATGCCGACCCCCGGGCCCCGCACCTGCCGCAGCCGCTCGGGGGCCATGGTCAGCAGGTCCTCGCCGTGCAGCAGCGCCTGCCCGCTGACCGTGGCGACCCCGGACGGCAGCAGGCCGAGCAGGGCCAGGACCGAGACGCTCTTGCCGCTGCCGGACTCGCCGACCACGGCCACGGTCTCCCCCTCGCCGACCGCGTAGCTCAGCCCGTTGACCACGTCGGCCGGCCCCCGCGGGGTGCGCAGCCGCACCCGCAGGTCCGACACCTCCAGCAGCGGCGTCCCCGGGTCCCCGCCCGGCCGCGCGGGTCCGGTCACCGGCCACCGCCGGACATGAGCGTGCGCTGGCGCGGGTCGAGGACGTCGCGCAGCCCGTCGCCGAGCAGGTTGAAGCACAGCACGGTCAGGAAGATCGCCATCCCGGGGAAGAAGGCCAGCCACCAGGCGATGTCGATGAAGCCGCGCCCCTCGGCGAGCATCAGGCCCCACGAGGGGTTGGGCGGCTGGGTGCCCAGGCCGAGGAAGGACAGCGCCGCCTCGGCCAGGACGGCGAAGGCCAGGCTGATCGAGGTCTGCACGATGATCGGCGGTGCGGCGTTGGGCAGCACGTGCCGGGTGAGCAGCCGGAAGTCGGAGGCGCCCACCGAGCGGGACGCCCGCACGTACACCTCCTCGCGCACGCCGAGCACGCTGGCCCGGGTGACCCGGGCGAAGACCGGGACGTAGACGATGCCGATGGCCAGGGCGGTGTTGCCCGCCCCGGGCCCGCGGACGGCGAGCACGGCGATCGCCAGCAGCACCGCGGGGAAGGCGAACAGGACGTCCATGAACCGCATGAGGACGTCGTCCACCCACCGGCCGTAGAAGCCGGCCAGCAGTCCGATGAGGCTGCCCACGACCAGGGCGATCGCCACGGCGAGGAACCCGACCCGCAGCGAGACGCCAGCGCCGAGGATGACGCGGCTGAGGATGTCCCGGCCGAGGTCGTCGGTGCCGAACGGGTGCGCCCAGCTCGGCGGCTGCAGGCGGTCCTCGACCGCGATCTCGTTGGGCCCGTCGGGCGCGAGGGTCTCGTCGAACACCGCCATGAGCACGATCCCGACGAGCACCAGCGCCGCGACCGCCGCCGTCGGGTTGCGGGCCAGCAGCCCCAGGGTCTCCCGCCAGCGGCCGCGGGGCGGGCGCTGCGTCGAGGGGATGCCGGCGTCGGTCCCGGTCGGGGACGGCGCGGCTTCGGGCAGGGGCGCGCCGGTCATCGCAGCAGGCCTCGGCTGTGGGTCATCGGCGGATCCGCGGGTCGATCGCGGTGTAGAGCAGGTCCACGACGAGGTTGATGAGCAGGAAGACCACGGCGAACAGCAGGATCGCCCCCTGCAGGACCGGGTAGTCCCGCGCCTGGACGGCCTGCAGCGCCAGCTGCCCGAGCCCGGGCCAGGAGAACACGATCTCCACGACGACCACCCCGGACAGCAGGTAGGCCAGTTGCACGCCGGTGACCGTCACCAGCGGCAGCAGCGCGTTGCGCAGCACGTGCCAGGTGAACACCTGCCGGGTGGGCAGCCCCTTGGCCTGCGCCGTCCGCACGTGGTCGGCCCCCAGCGCCTCGAGCACGCTGGACCGGACGAACCGGGTGATCACCGACCCGGACACCACCCCGGTGACCACCGCCGGCATCACCAGCCGCTCCAGCCAGCCCAACGGGTCCTCGCTGAGCGGCACGTAGCCGCCCGAGGGCAGCCACCCCAGCGTCCCGGCGAAGACCAGGATGAGCACGATCGCCATCCAGAACTCCGGCACCGAGATGCCGATCTGGCTGAGCACCGTGGCCACCCGGTCGACGAGGGACCGCGGGTGCAGCGCCGAGAGGGTCCCCAGCGGGACGGCGATCAGCAGCGCCACGAGGATCGAGGCGAGCGCCAGCGTCAGCGTCGCCGGCAGCCGCTCGGCGATGAGCGAGGTGACCGTCTCGCCGCTGCGGAAGCTCACCCCGAGGTCACCGGTGAGCGCCCGCCCCGCCCACGTGACGTACTGCTGCACCAGCGGCTGGTCCAGGCCGGACCGCGCCAGCAGGGCGTCGTAGGTCTCCTGGTCGAACCGGGTGCCGAGGGCCAGCCGGATCGGGTCACCGGGGACGAGCTGGACCAGGGCGAACACGATCACGCTCACCCCCGCCAGGACGACGAGCGCCTGGCCGACCCGGCGGAGGAGGTAGCCGCTCAGGGCAGCTCCACGTTCTCGAAGTTGATCGCCTTGTCCGCCCGGATCTGGTAGCCGGAGAGGTCCGGCGCCCAGGCCTGCACGACGTCGGGGTTGTAGAGGTAGAGGTAGGAGACGTCGTCCACGATGAGCTGCGCGGCCTGGTCGTAGGCCGCCTTGCGGGCGTTCTCGTCGGTCTCGGTCGCGCCCTGCTGCAGCAGCTGGTCGACCTGCGGGTTGCTGTAGCCCTGGTAGTTGTTCGGGCCGCCGGTCTGGTGCTGCTCCTGGTAGTAGGCGGCCGGGTCCAGGTTGCCCAGCCAGCCCAGGTAGAAGGCGTCGAAGTCGCCCTGCCCCTGGCGGTCCAGCCAGGTCGCGAAGTCCAGCGTCTCGATGTTGACCTCGATGCCGATCGGCTCGAGCTGGCTGGCGATGACCTGCGCGGCGGTGACGGTCTCCGGGAACTCGTCGGTGACCATCAGGCCCATCGTCAGCGGCGTCTGGACGCCGGCCTGCTGCAGCAGCTGCCGCGCCTGCTCGGGGTCGGGCTGGAACGGCGCGTAGTCGGTGTAGAAGAAGCTGTCCTCGGGGATCGCCGTCTGGTTGGGCTGGGCCGCCCCGAACCAGGCCGCCTCGGCCACCGCCGCCCGGTCGATCGCGAAGGAGATCGCGCGCCGCACGTCGCGGTTGTCGAACGGCGGGCGGGCGTAGTTCATGGACATGTACCAGTAGTCCACGCTCGGCGTCGTCTGCAGCTCGACGGTGTCGTCGCCGCCGAGGGACTCGATCTGCTGCGGCGGGACGTTGTCGGTCCACTGCACCTCGCCGTTCTGCAGCGCGGTCAGGGCCGCCGCCGGCTCGGTGATGTAGCGGAACTCGACGCCGCCGATGCTCGGGGCGCCGCCCCAGTGGTCCTCGTAGGCGGTCAGCACGGTGCTGCTGGCGTCGGAGCTCTCCAGCCGGAAGGGGCCGGTGCCGTTGGCCTCGGTGGTGAGGTCGAGGTCCTCGGCGGCGCCCTCGGGGAGGATCGCCATGCCCTTGAACGAGCCGATCCGCTCCAGCAGGTTCGGCGTGGGCTGGCTCAGCGTGATCACGACGGTCTGCGGGCCGTCGGCCTCGACCGAGGCGACGTTCTGGAACCGGAAGGAGTTGCTCAGCTCCTCGTCGATGATCCGGTTGTAGGAGTAGACGACGTCGGCGGAGTCGAACTCGCTGCCGTCGTGGAAGGTGACGTCGTCGCGCAGCGTGAACGTCCAGGTGAGGCCGTCCGCGCTCGTCTCCCACTCCGTCGCCAGGCTCGGCTCCATCGTGAGGTCCTCGGCGTTGGGGACGACGAGGGTGTCGTAGACGTTCTCGAGCACCTGGAAGCTCGGATAGGCCGTGGTGACGTGCGGGTCGAACTGGTCGGGCTGCGCGGACACCGCCGCGACCAGCGTCCCGCCCTCGTCGCCGCCGCTCCCCCCTCCGCCGCCGCCGGTGTCGACGCTCTCCCCGCCGCCGCAGGCGGCCAGGGCGAGGGTGCCGACCGCGACCAGGGGCAGGAGCCGGTTGCTGCGCACGGGGACCTCCGGGCTGCTGAGCGGGTGCGTCCTCCTCCGACCCTGGCCCGGTCCGCGGGAGGTCGCAGGTCGGGACGGCGATCGTTGCCTGTTCGAGACCCGGCCGGTCCGGTTCGGGTTCTCCCGGCGCACCCCCCGTCAGAGTGGAGCCGGAACGGCATCGTCCTTGCTACCTTTCGCCACCCGACGTCCCGTCGACGGAGTTCCTCCGCGGCGGCCGGCGGGCCACGGCACCGTCGACCGGAGCACCACCGACTGGAGGACACCTCATGGCACGCGCCGTCGTCACCGGAGGGGCCGGCTTCCTCGGATCGCACCTGTGCGAGGCCCTGCTCGACCGTGACATCGAGGTGCTGTGCCTCGACAACTTCCTGACCGGCACCCCGGCCAACGTCGCGCACCTCATGGAGCGCCCGGGCTTCCGGCTGGTCCGCGCCGACGTCACCGACTACATCCACGTCCCGGGGCCGGTGGACTTCGTCCTGCACTTCGCCTCGCCCGCCTCGCCGATCGACTACGCCGAGCTGCCGATCGCGACGATGAAGGTGGGCTCGATCGGCACCCTGCACTCCCTGGGGCTGGCCAAGGAGAAGGAGGCGCGGTTCCTGCTCGCCTCGACGTCGGAGACCTACGGCGACCCGCTCGTGCACCCGCAGCCGGAGACCTACTGGGGCAACGTGAACCCGGTCGGCCCGCGCGGGGTCTACGACGAGGCCAAGCGCTTCGCCGAGGCGCTGACCTCCGCCTACCGGCGCACGCACGGCGTGGACACCGCGATCGTGCGCATCTTCAACACCTACGGCCCGCGGATGCGGCCCTTCGACGGCCGGGCGATCCCGACCTTCATCCGGCAGGCGCTGGCCGGCGAGCCGATCACCGTCGCCGGTGACGGCAGCCAGACCCGGTCGGTCTGCTACGTCAGCGACCTGGTGGAGGGCCTGATCCGGTTCCTGCTCTCCGCCGAGCCGGGCCCGATGAACATCGGCAACCCGTACGAGATCCCGGTGCTCGAGCTGGCCCAGCGGATCGTCGAGCTGACCGGGTCCTCGTCGGTGATCGACTTCATCCCGCGCCCCGAGGACGACCCCACCGTCCGCCAGCCCGACATCGCGCTGGCGCGCCGCGCGCTGGGCTGGGAGCCGCAGGTGGCCCTGGACGACGGGCTGAAGCGGACGATCGACTGGTTCGCCGAGCACCCCGAGGTGGCCGGCGCCCGCTCCTGACGGCGCCCGCTCCTGACGGCGGGCTCCTGACCGCTAGCGGCGCCGCGGCCGCAGCGCCTGGGCCGCGGCCACCGCCGCGGCGGCCAGCACCAGCCCGCCGAGCACCCCGACCGCCAGGCTCTGGGTCATCGACCCGTTGGCCCGCTCCTCGGGCAGCTCGGCCGCTCTGCTGACCCGCGCGACCGCCTGCGGGTCCTCGAGCACGCGCAGGTCGATGTCCAGCCCGCTGATCTGGGTGTTCAGCTGCCGGATCGAGGCCTCGAGGGGGTCGAGCTCCCCGGCGAGGTTGCGCTGGATGGCCAGCCGCTGGTTGAGCAGCCGGGACAGCTCGATCGGGTCGGTCTCCTCGGCCACCGCCTCGTCGAGCGCGGCGACCGGACGGAGGATCTCCCCGCGCCGGGCGTTGAGCCCGTCGCGGTCGCCGACCAGCAGGTCGCGCAGGCGCTGCGTCTGGGCCCGGTCGTCCTCGTGCCGGGCCGTCACGTAGGTGTCCGCCCAGGTCTGCGCCGCAGCGCGCGCCGCCTCGCGGTCCCCGGCCTCGGCCGAGAAGAGGAGCGCGCTGGCCTCCGGCGTCGCCCGCACCTCCACCTCGACCTCCTCGCCGGCGGCGTCCCGCGCCCGGTCCTGGAACGCGTCGCTCTGCGCGTAGAGGAGCTCGGCTTGCGGCGTCCGCACCACCGCGCCGCCGGCGGTGCGGGGGAACAGCTGCCGGCTGTCCTCCGTGCGCAGCAGGACCGTGGCCTCCGAGCGGTAGACCGGGTCGATCACCGACAGCGAGCCGACGGCCGCGCCGAGGACCAGGAGGAAGACCAGGAGTGCCAGCCACCACCAGCGGCCCAGGGCCGACAGGTACTCCCGGAGGCCGGGGTCGGCGTCCGCCGGCCGCTCGGCCCGGTGGGTGACGGCGCCCCGCCCGGGCGCAGGGCGGGCGGTGTCGTCAGGACGCGCGGTGTCGTCAGGAGTGGTGTCCAGCACGGCGTCAAGGTACCGGCGACCCCCCGCAGATCGTGTGCTATCGCGTGTCACGTGTCCCATGCGGTGAGTGACCGGCCCAGCAGATCGGCGAGCTCGGCGTTGGGCCCGCGGAACCGGTCGCGCAGCCCGGCGGCGGTCGCCGGGTCCACGGGCGCCGACGGCGCCGGCCCCTCGTTCAGCCGGTTCACCAGGTACCGCGCGCGGTAGAGGGTCCGGCTCGGCACCCGCGCGGCCAGCCGGCGCAGCGGGCTGCCGGGCTGCTGGGCGGCGAGGAAGACCCGGGCGAAGCGGGCCGAGCGCGGCGCCCGGGCCTCGTTGTGCCCGCGCGCCACGTCGGGCTCGTACGGCGGGAGGCCGGCCAGCTCGAACAGCTCGGCGCACACGCGTGCCGCACCCGTCCGCAGGTCGTCGGACAGGTAGACCCGCCGGCGCTCCGCGGGCACGGCCGCGAACAGGTCCCGCACGTGCGGCGCGTACACCCCGTTCCCGGCGTAGTGCAGATCGCGCGCCGCCGGCGGGGTGCCGGCGGGCCGGCCGGCCTCGCGCGCGAGGCCCTCCTCGAAGGTGGCGGCGTCCTCCCAGCCGCGCAGCCGCGCGTACTGGTAGTGCGAGTGGGCCCGCGGCACCGGGTTGCGCAGGACGGCGACCACCACCGCGTCGGTCGTCTCCGCGATCCGCCGCAGCGCGACCGGGTCGTAGAGCGCCATCGTGTGCTTGGCGACCAGCGGCGCGTCCCCGACGCCGGGGTCGTAGTACTTCTCCACCGCCCGGGCCCAGCCGCCGGCGAACTCCTCGTCCCGGCCGAAGAAGGGCATCTCCCGGTGCACGTGCGCCCGGACGTCGGGGTGGCCGGCGAGGTACTGGAACAGGGCGGTCGACCCGCTCTTGGGAGCGCCGACGATCATCAACCTGGGACCTGGACGCACCGTCGGGATGTTAGGGCAGGAGCGACGGGAAACCGGGGTGGCTGCGTTACCCTCGCGCCGCCGTACCACACGGCGTCCGCCGGGCCACGGCGGGAACCGACGTCCGGTGGAGGTGCGCTCGTGATCGTGCCCCTGCTCGCGGTCGTCGCGTCGATCGTGGTCTGGGTCTGGGTCTACCACCGCCTGGTGCACCACCCGCTGGACCTGATGGCCCTCACCCTCTACTACCTGGCGCTGCAGCTGCTGTGGCGCCCGCTGCTGCTGGCCCTCGGGCTCGACACGCCGTTCCCGACCGAGCTGTTCGCCGCCCGGGAGACCGAGGAGCTGATCGTCCTGGGCCAGGGGGTCGTCGTCCTGTTCCTGCTCGGGATCTGGGCGGGCGCCCGCTGGCTGTCCCCGCTCGTCGGCCCGGCCCGGCTGCTCTACCCGATGAGCCGCGGCTCGCTGCCGCCGCGGACGCTGGTGCTGGTCGCCGTCGTCCTGACCGCGGTGGCGTTCGTCGCCACGGTGCTGCTGTGGATCCGGTACGGCGGGCCGGCCGGGCTGATCCAGGCGGCCAAGGTCGACCGCGACATCGCCGAGAGCCGCGCGCTGCGCTCGATCCCGATGCTGGCCGCGCTGTTCGGCGTCGCCGCGTTCTTCTCGGTACGGCGGGCACCGCTGCGGCTGGTCGCGCTCGGCCTGGTCGCGCTCAACGGCTACCTGAGCTGGACCTGGGGCGCCCGCGACGTGCCGGTGATCTCGGTGATCGCGCTGGTGGCCGGCTCGCTGATCTTCGGCTCGATCGGCCGCCGGGCCGCGGTCCGCACCGGGTGGGACTGGCTGCGCGACCCCCGCTGGCGGCGCCGCTTCCTGCTCGTGCCGGTGCTCGCCCTGCTGCTGGCGTTCTCGCTGCGGACGGCGCGCGACACCGTGCTGTGGGGCGACCTCGCGCCCACCATCGAGGGCCAGAGCACGGTGCGGATGATGGCCGTGGCCACCAACAACACCTTCTACGACTCGCTGCTGCTGCTGCTCGACGACTGGCCGGAGGAGTTCGACTTCCGCGACGGGCAGGACTTCGTGGACGGCACGGTGGCCGCGGTGCCCTCGGCGATCGCCGGGCAGCAGGACCCGTTCGTCTCCCCGGCCGTCCAGCTGGCGCAGACCTACATCGACCGCAACAACGGCTTCCCGGCCACCGCCGCCGGCGACTGGTACGTGAACTTCGGCGTGCTCGGCGTCCTCCTGGGCGGCCTGGTCAGCGGGCTGCTCGCCCGCGCCGGCCAGCTCGCCCTGCGCCGGTTCCTGCGCGACCCGCTGGTCTGGGGCTTCAGCCTGGTCTTCGCGGTGCGCATCTTCCCCGGCGGCCTGTGGGTGACCTCGCTGCCCAAGTGGGTCGGGATCGGCCTGCCCATCATCGCCGTGGCCCTCCTGGTGAACCTCTTCGCCCGCCGCGACAGCGACGGGGGCGGCAGCCCGGAGACCGCCGCCGCGCCGGCCCTGCCGGAGGGCGCACCCGGACCGACGGCGTCCGCCTCTTGACCGCTGTGGCACACCGTCAGGGTGGCGTCGGGCAGCACGGCGCCCTGCGGCGCGACGCGGCCCTCGTCGCCGCCGGACAGCTCGCCGCGATCGCCAGCGCGTTCCTGTTCACCGTGGTCGGGGCGCGGCTGCTGCCGCCCGAGGACTTCGGCGCGCTGTCGTGGGGCCTGAGCTGGCTGACCTTCCTCTCGGTGCTCGCCCAGTACGGGCTGACCCAGGTCGCGACGATCGCCCTGGCCCGCGGCGACGCCCGCACCCACGCCAGCCTGC
Source organism: Geodermatophilus sp. CPCC 206100 (assembly GCF_048569675.1). Lineage (NCBI taxonomy): Bacteria > Bacillati > Actinomycetota > Actinomycetes > Geodermatophilales > Geodermatophilaceae > Geodermatophilus > Geodermatophilus sp. CPCC 206100. The sequence continues at coordinate 125,954 of NZ_JAQISV010000013.1, read as the reverse complement.
TGCGGCGGCTGCTCGTCGGCCAGGCCGTCGGCGTGGTCGCCGTGGGCGCGCTCTGGTGGGGCGTCGCCGGCCCCCTCGCGGCCGCCTCGGGCACCCCTCCGGAGGCCTACCGCCCCCTCGTCCTGCTCGTCGCCGCCTGGCTCCCCGTGGCCGCCGTCGGGCCGGTGCTGGTCAACGCCTTCCGCGCCCGCGGCCGCTTCGGCCTGTCGCTGCTGTTCGGCGAGCACGTCCGCCGGGTCCTGTTGATCGGGCTCGTCGTCCTGCTGGCCGCCACGGCGACCCTCCTGCCCTCCCTGGAGACGGCGCTGTGGTGGGCCGTGGGGCTGGAGACGGCGGTCTACCTCGCCGGCGTCCTCTGGCTGTTCCAGGAGGTGCGCAGCCGGCAGGCCAGGGAGGCCGCTTCCTCGCCGTGGCAGCTGCTGCGCTCGGGCGGGCCGTTCACGCTCGCGACCCTGGCGTCGGTCACCGTGCCCCAGGCCGGCACGTGGCTGCTCGCGGCGCTCGCGCCGGTCGACGAGGTCGCCGTGTTCGCCGTCGCGGTGCGGATCGCGGTGCTGTTCGCCGTCCCGGTGTCGATCGGCATGCGGACCCTGGCCCCGCGGATCGCCGCCGCCTCCGCCGAGGGCCGGCTGGCCGACCTCGCCGAGCCGATCCGGCGGTCCGCCGTCTGGTCGACCGCCGTCACCGCGCCGGCCGTCCTGGTCCTCGCCGTCGCCGGACCCGTCCTCGTGCCCGCCGTGTTCGGGGATGAGTACGCCGATGCCGTGGTGCCCGCCCTCGTCATGGCCGTCGGCGTCCTGGTCAACGCCTGGACCGGGCCGTGCTCGGTGGTGCTCTCGCACGCCGGGCAGCAGCGCCTGGTCGCCGTCAGCGCGCTGGTCTCCTCGGTTGGGTTCGTCGCGCTGTCGGTCTGGTGGGGCTCGGCGCAGGGCGCGACCGGGGTGGCCGCCGCCGCGGCGGTCGCGATGAGCGCCCGCAACCTGCACCTCGCGTGGGCGGCGGCCCGCACGCTGGGCATCCGTACGATCGCGCTACCGGCGCGGAAGGGACCCCGATCGTGACCCCCCAGTTCCTGATCATCGGTGCCGCGCGGTCGGGGACGACGGCGCTCTACCAGTACCTGGTCGAGCACCCCCGGCTGTTCCTGACCGAGCCCAAGGAGCCGCACTACTACGCCCTGGCCGGGTCGACGCCGTCGTTCACCGGCCCCGGCGACCGGCAGACGATCAACCGGCTGGCGGTGACCGACCCCGACGCCTACCGGGCGCTCTACCGCGGAGCACGGCCGGACCAGGTGCGCGGCGAGGCGTCGGTCTCGACGATGTACTACCCCGAGGCGGTGCAGCGGATCCGCGCCGACGCCCCGGACGCGCGGCTCATCTGCATGCTCCGCGACCCGGTGGACCGCGCGTTCTCCGCGTACGGCTTCATGCGCACCCGGGGGTTCGAGCCGTGCGACACCTTCGAGGAGGCGCTGGCCGACGAGGCCCGCCGGATCGAGGCCGGCTGGCACCACATCTGGCACTACACCGGCATGGGCCGGTACGGGGAGCAGCTGGCGCACGTGCTCGAGGTGTTCCCCCGCGAGCAGCTGCTGGTGCTGCGGCACGAGGACATGTCGGCCGACCCCGACGCCGTCCTGGCCCGGGTGCACGAGTTCCTCGGCGTGCCGGTGCTGCCGCACACCGTCGACCCCGACCCGCACCGGTCGGGCGAGCCGCGCAGCACCCTGCTCAGCCGGCTGGTGAGCACCCCGCACCCGGCCAAGCGGTTCGTCGCCCCGCTCGTGCCGACGGCGGTCCGCCGCCGGCTGCGCCGGGAGATCGTGCGGCGCAACGTCGTCCGGACCCGCTACCGGCCCGAGACCCGGCGGCAGCTGGTGGAGACCTTCCGCCCCGACCTGGACCTGCTGGAGCGGGGAACCGGGCTGGACGTGTCGGCCTGGCGCTCGCCGGAGCGCGCGGCGACGGGCCGGTCGTGACCGGCGCCGGGGGGCGCCTGGTCATGACCGTCCGGCTCCCCGACCGCACCGGCGCGGCCAAGATGGCGCTGGGCTTCGCGCAGGCGCTGCGCGCGGCGGGCCACGAGCTGACGCTCGTGCACGGCGCCGTGCCGGCCGGGGTGCCGAGCATCCTCCCCGACTTCGCCGCGATCGGTGCCCGGACCGTCCTGGAGCCGCGGCTGGGGCGGCCCTGGGACCCCCGGCTCGTCCCGGCCCTGACGGCCCTGGTGCGCGGCGACGGCGGACGCTGCGTCATCGGCGTCAACCAGCGCGACCGCGCGCCGGCCCTGCTCGCCGCCGCCCGGGCGGGGGTCCCCGGCGTCCTCATGGTGCAGAACCAGCACCACTTCTGGGGTCCACGGCCGCTGGCCGCGCTCAAGCGCCGCGGCTACCGGACGGTGGTGGCCCGGGCGACCACGCTGGCCGTCTGCACCTCCACCGTCGTGCAGGACGAGATGACCGCCTTCGGCGTCCCACCCGAGCGCACCGTCGTCCTGCCCAACGGCATCGCCGTCCGCCCGCCGGTCGAGCTGGCCGCCGCGGAGCGGGCGCGGCTGCGCGCCGAGCTGGGCGCCACCGAGGGGGACGTGCTGCTGCTCAACGTCGGGCGGCTGGACCCGCAGAAGGGGCAGGACCTGCTGCTGGAGGCCCTGGCGGGCCTCGACGCGCCGGTGCACGTCGCGCTGGTCGGCTCCGCCGGGGACTCCGTCGCCGCCCGCCGGACGGCGGAGTACGAGGCCGCCCTGCACCGCCGGGTGCGGGAGCTGGACCTGGGGCACACCGTCACCTTCCTCGGCTGGCGCGACGACGTCCCCCGGCTGCTGGCCGCGGTGGACGGCTACGTGCACACCGCCCGCTGGGAGGGCCCGGCCCTGCCGCTGGCCGTCATGGAGGCCATGGCCGCCGGCTGCCCGACCGTCTTCACCGACTGCTCCGGCCGCCCGCCGGTGTTCGAGGAGCCGCGGCACGGCCTGCTGGCCCGCAGCGGGGACCCGGCGTCGATCCGGCAGCGCATCGCCGACCTGCTCGCGCTGCCGCCGTCCGACCGCGCGGCCATGGGTGCCGAGGGCGCGGCGCTGATCCGCGCGCACTACCGCGTGGAGGACCTCGGGCGCACCTTCGCCGGGCTCATCGACGACGTGCTGGCGCGCGCCGGCCGCGGGTGACCAGCTCCTCGTAGAGCTCCGCGTGCGCCTGCACCATCGCCCCGGGGGTGAACCGCTCGAGCAGCCGGCGCCGGCCGGCCGCCCCGAGACGGGCCGCCAGCTCCGGGTCGGTGAGCACGCGGACCAGGTCGCGGGCGAGGTCGTCCGCCGCGCCGGGGGGCGACAGCAGCCCGGTCTCCCCGTGGACGACGACCTCCGGGACACCGCCGACGGCGAAGCCGACGACCGGCTTGGCCGCCGCCATCGCCTCCAGGTTGACGATGCCGAACGCCTCCCAGCGCGACGGCAGCGCCAGGACGTCGATCGCCCGGACGACGTCGCCCAGGTCGTGCCGCCACCCGGTGACGTGCACCCGCCCGGCCAGACCCAGCTCGGCCGCCAGCGCCTCCACCCGGGCGCGGTGGGCGCCGTCGCCGACCACCACGACGTGCGCCCGCGGCACCGCCCCGGTCACCGCGACCGCGGCCCGGACCAGCGTGTCGGCGCCCTTCTGCTCCTCGACCCGCCCGACCAGCGCCACGAGCAGGGCGTCCGCCGGCAGCCCGAGCTCCGAGCGCAGCCGGGCGCGGTCGGCGTCGGTGCCGTCGCCGACCGGCATGCGGCTGGCGTTGGGTATGACGGTGACCCGCCCCGGCCGCAGCAGCCGCCGGCGGAGCCCGAGGTCACGCATGAACTCCGAGCCGACGACGGTGTGCGTGGTGAGCCGGTCCAGCACCCGCTCGGCCAGCCGGAACAGGGTGCGCCGCGGCTGTGGCACGGCGTCGTGACCGGCGAAGGCGTGCACCATGTGCAGCCGCACCGGCGTCCGGCAGGTCCAGGCGGCGACCCGGCCCATCGCGCCGGCCACGGAGGTGTGGGTGTGGACGACGTCGTACCGGTGGCGGCGGATGTCGGCGCGCAGCCGGGCGAACTGGCGGAGCAGCTCCAGCGGGCTGTCGGGGGAGGCCTGCTTGAAGTGGCCCACCCCGTGCGCGGGCGCGTAGTCGAGGACCCGCAGGCCGGTGGCGCGGATCTCGTCGTCCAGCGGCCCGCCGCCGGAGAGGGCGACGGTGACGTCGAACCGGTCGCGCGGGAGCAGGGACGACAGCTGGAGCACGTGCTCGGCCGATCCCCCGACGGTGATGCCGATGACCTGCAGGACGCGCAGCCGCTCGCTCACCGCCCGGCATCCCCGGTGCGGACGCTGGGCCAGCAGGACAGGTCGCGCCCGACGATCCGCTGGAGGTCCCGCAGGTCGTCGGCGAAGGACCCGGCCAGCCGCCGGCGGGTCGCGGGGGCGACGGTCGCCTGCCGCAGGTTGGCCGACCGGATGCGCTCCCGGGACCGAGGGGGCACCAGCCGCTTGACCACGCGGCGCGCGGCGGGCGAGCGCCGCAGCAGGTCCAGGGCGCCCGCGACCGACCGGCTGCGCGGCACGCCGCCCTCGTTCACCGGGCGGGCCGCGTCGATCGGCACGTCCGGGTCGACGTCGAGGAACTCCAGGACCCGCCGCAGCTGACCGGCGGGGTCCGCGGCGAACTCCTCCTGGACGACCACCCGCAGCCGGTCCCCGAACACCTCGGCGAACGGCGCCAGCTGCTCCCCGTACCGACTGAGCCGGGCGAACTGCCACATGTGGCTCCAGCCCGCCCGGGTGCGCTCCTCCTCGGCGGCGAGGCACTCCTCGAAGGTGCCCGCGTCGTGGCCCCGCGAGCGCAGGTACTGCCAGCTGGAGAAGGCGCGGTCCACCGGGTCGCGCAGCATCACGACCAGCCGGCAGCCCGGGGCGCACAGCCGCTGGATCGCGGGGATCGACGCCTCCGGGTAGCACAGCGTGCTGACCGACCCCTCGCCCCGGCGGCGCTCCGGCCGGCCGGCGAACAGCGCGCGCCACGTCTGCTCGTCGCGCGTCGCGGTGCGGTTGATCAGGTCGGCCCCCGGGCCGGTGAACGCCGGACCGCCGTCGGGGAAGGCGAGGAAGTGCGGCTCCTTGGGGTCGGACACGAAGACGTCCGGGTGCTCCCCCAGGAACGACGCGAGGGCCGTCGTCCCGCTCCGGGCCGCCCCGATGACCAGGAAGTCCGGGGCGTCGCTCACCGGCCGGATGCTACCGGCGCCTCCTCCCGCCCCGGCGCGACGACGCCCCCGGATTGGGGGGAGGACGGACCCACGCGCGGGAGTGTGGCGTTCCTCGTCCGCCGACGAACCTCTTCCTACGACGACAGGCAGGGGTTTCGACATGATCGACGTCGGCGGACGGCAGCTCGGGGAGACGCTCGACCCGGAGGCCGTGCGACACGTTCTCGACGGGTCGGTGCGCACCGCACCGCGCCCGGACTCCGCCGCGCTGCACCTGCCCGACGCGGAGGTCCGCGAGCACCGGGGCCTGTTCCGGGCCCTGCTGGTCGTGCTGGACGCCATCGCCCTGGCGCTGCCCACCCTGTGGCTGGGCACCCCCCTCCCGTACGTGGCCGTGCTCCTCGTGGCGGCCCTCGCGGTGCTGGCCTCCTTCGGCTCGCACCGGCCGCGGATCTCCCTCTCGGCCCTCGACGAGGCGCCGCGTCACCTCACCCGGCTCGGTCTCGGTCTGCTGCTGGCCGCCCCCGTCGCACACGCCCTGGGCGCCGACCTCTCGCTGGCCGTGCACCTGCTCTGGGCCGTCCCCTGCTTCGTGGCCGGCCGCAGCCTGGGCTACGCCCTGGTCCGCGGCGCGCGCCGGCGTCGGCTCGTCGGCTCCCCCACCCTCGTCCTCGGCGGCGGCCGGCTGGGGATGGACCTGCTGACCACGCTGGACGAGCATCCCGAGTTCGGCCTGCGCGGGGTCGGGTTCCTCAGCGGCGGGTCCCCGCTGGACGAGCGCGAGCCGCTGGGCCACATGGAGGACCTCGACCTGGTCCTCGACACCTACGGCGTCCGCAAGGTCGTCGTCGCCTACGGGCCGACCCGCGAGGCCGAGCTGGTCGGCCTGGTGCGTAGTGCCGCCGAGCGCGACATCGAGGTCTACATCGTCCCCCGCTTCTTCGACGTCGGCCTGTCCCCCAACGGCCCCGACGTCGAGGACCTCTGGGGCATCCCGCTGCACCGGGTGCGCCGGGCCGCGCTGCGCCGCGGCGTGTGGCGGGTCAAGCGGGTCATCGACGTCGCCGTCTCCGGTGTCGCGCTGACGCTGCTCGCGCCGCTCATGGCCCTGCTCGCCCTGGCGGTGCGGATCAGCAGCCCCGGCCCGATCCTCTTCCGCCAGCCGCGGACCGGGCACGACGGCGCGGAGATCTCCATCCTCAAGTTCCGCACGCTGCGCCCGGCCGCCCCGGCGCCCGCCGCCGCGACGACCGGCTCAACGCGCAGCACCATGCACGCCCGCCAGATCGACGTCGAGCAGCGGCAGACCCGGATCGGCAACCTGCTGCGCCGGACCAGCCTGGACGAGCTGCCCCAGCTGTGGAACATCCTGCGCGGCGACATGTCCCTGGTCGGCCCGCGGCCGGAGGAGCGCACGTACGCCGCGCAGTTCGCCGACTCGGTGTACGGCTACCGCGACCGGCACCGGCTGGCCGTCGGCCTCACCGGCTGGGCGCAGGTCCACGGCCTGCGCGGCGACACCTCCATCGAGGAGCGCGCCCGCTTCGACAACTCCTACATCGAGCACTGGTCGCTCTGGCGCGACCTGGTGATCCTCGTCCGCACCGTGGCCGCCGTGCACCGGCAGGCCGTCACGGCCGCGCGGTCCGCCGCCCGCTGAACTCCCGGCTGCACCCCCGCCCCCCGCACGAACCCGCACCGGCCCCCACCGGCGCCTCCCCCGAGATGAGAGCCCCGATGTCCGACCGCACCCGCCGAGCCCGCCGCACGCCCAGCGGCCCCGAGCTGAGCCGCCGCGGCCTGCTGTTCCTGGGCGCCTCCGGGCTGGCCGCCGTGCCGTTGCTCGGCGGCACCCCGTCCTGGGCAGCCCCGGGGAACGGGCTGCGCACCGTGGGCGACGAGGACGAGCTCCTGGACCTCAAGGACTTCGGCGCGAAGGGGGACGGCGTCCGGGACGACACCCGCGCCGTCCAGAAGCTGATCGACGCCTCGGCGCGCCGCAAGCAGGTGGGGCTGATCCGCAGGGGCACCTACCGGATCACCGCCAGCCTCCTCGTGCCGGCCGGGACGCAGCTGTACCTGGACCGGGGCGCCCGCCTGCTCAAGGACTGGGCCGCGCCGGTCGGCCTGCAGGACGCCCTGCTGCGCAACGCCGACCTCTCCCAGCCGATCAGCGGCGTGCAGATCACCGGGCCCGGGACGATGGGCGCCCGCGACCTCACCAAGACCGGCGTGGTGATCGGCCTCTACGGCCACGACGTGGTGCTGCGCGGCTTCACCATCGACACCTACTCCGGCGGGCAGGCGATCATGTTCGCCGGCGACCGGGGCCGGATCGACCAGGTCACCATCCGCAACAGCGCGGAGGAGACCGGCACCGGCGGCATCCGGGTGTTCGGGGGCAGCGACTTCCTCGGCACCCGGTGCCACGTGGAGTCCGGCGACGACTGCTACCAGTTCGTGCCGATCGGCAACCCGCTGGCCGAGCCCGCCCTCTACAACCAGAGCATCACGCGGGGCAGGTTCGTCGAGTGCACCGGGTTCAGCACGGTGAGCCGGTTCCTGGTCGCGCTGCTGGAGTTCACCGGTGGCGAGCCCGGCACCACCGACATGAACGCCTCGGTGACCGACTGCTCCTTCGAGTCGTGCCAGGGCGAGGCGACCAACCGGGGCATCGTGGTCAAGAACAGCCACAGCACGGGCAGCATCGAGCGGATCGCCTTCACCGACTGCACCGTCGACATGGCCGGCGCCGCCGACGCGTCGACGCAGGAGATCCGCATCCAGACCGACGCCGGCACGGGCGGCGCCATCGCCGGGGTCACGTTCACCCGGACGAACATCGTCAACCCGGTGAACAGCATCCTGCGGGTCGGCGGCCCCAACATCAGCGGCCTGACCTTCGACACCTGCGACTTCCCCGCGCCGTCGGGCGCCGCTCCCCTCGTCGCCGTGGTGGACGCCGCCTCCGACGTCACGTTCCGCGGGTGCTCGTTCAGCGGCACCCACAAGGGCGGCACCGGCGCGGGGGCGAGCAAGCGGGTCCTGGTGGCCGGACCGACCGTCCCGGTGACCAACCTGGTCGTCGACGGCAGCCGCTTCACCGACATCGGGAACACGTTCTTCGGGGTCGACGTCTTCTCCGCCACCGGTGCCACGATCACCGGGTCGACCTTCACCGCCCTCCCCGGGGCGACGACCGCGCGCGCCGTCCGGTTGATGCCGGAGGCCACCAACGTGGTCGTCGAGAACAACGACCTCTCCGGCATCAGCCACGCCGCGCCGCTCCTGGACCGCGGCGTCGGCAACGTGCTGGCGGCCAACACCGGCGCCTGACCGGATCCGCCGTAGTCTGCCGGCCTCATGGACGACCGCGTCCCGGACCGGCCGCGCCCGGCGGGCACCCCCGAGCCGCCCCCTGCGGGCGCGCGGGTGGTGACCCGCCGGAACGCGCTGCTCCTCGGCGCGCTCGGCCTGGCCGGGGTGGCCGCGGTGCCCGTGGTGGCCGCGCTGCCCGCCTCGGCGCCGTCCCCGTCGGGCGCGCCCGCGGCGCCGTCCCCGCCGGCTCCCCCACCCACGGCGTCCGCTCCGGGGAGGGCGCTCGACCCCCGGGACTTCGGCGCCGTGGGCGACGGCAGCGCCGACGACACCCGGGCCCTGCAGGAGCTGCTGGACGCCTCCGCCGCGCAGGGGGCGGTCGCGGTCGTCCCGGCCGGCACCTACCGCTGCACCGCCGGCCTGCTCCTCACCACCGGCGCGCGGCTGCAACTGGACGGCGGCGCGCACCTGCTCAAGGACTTCGCCGCGGAGACCGGGCTGGTCAACGCGTTCCTCCGCAACCGCGACTTCGCGGTCAAGGCGGACGGCGTCCAGATCACCGGGCCGGGCACCATCGGCGCCCGGGACCACAGCCGCACCGGGGTGGTCCTCGCGCTCTACGGCGACGACGTGCAACTGCGCGAGTTCACCATCGACACCTACTCCGGCGGGCAGGCGGTCATGTTCGCCGGCGACCGGGGTCGCATGGACGGCGTCACCATCCGCAACAGCGAGGTGGACACCGGCACCGGCGGCATCCGGGTGATCGGCGGTGCGGACTTCCTGGCGACCGGCTGCTCCGTGGAGTCCGGCGACGACTGCCTGCAGTTCGTGCCGATCGGCAACCCCGACGCGGTGCTCTACGACCTGGACATCACCGGCGGCAGCTTCGTCGGCTGCACCGGCACCAGCACGACCAGCCGCTTCATGGTCGCGCTGCTCGAGTTCACCGGCGGGGAGCCCGGCACGACCGACATGTCCGCCTCGGTGGTCGACTGCTCCTTCCGCGACTGCCGCGGCGCGGGCACCAACCGCGGGATCGTCGTCAAGAACACGCACAGCCAGGGGCGCATCGAGGGCGTCTCCTTCACCGACTGCTCGGTGGACATGTCCGGCGCCGCCGACGCCGAGACGCAGGAGATCCGCATCCAGACCGACCCGGCCTCGCGCGGGTCGATCTCCGGGATCACCTTCACCCGCACCGACGTCGTCCGCCCGGTCAACAGCACGGTGCGCATCGGCGGGCCGAACATCAGCGCCGTCACCTTCGACGGCTGCACCTTCGCCGCGCCGTCGGGCGCGTCCCCCCTCACCCTCGTCGCCGACCAGGTCGACGGGCTCGTCGTGCGGGGCTGCACCTTCACCGGCGCACCCGGCAAGCGCCAGCTCGTGGTCGGTCCGGTGGAGGCGGTGACCGCCCTGGCGGTGGAGGACAGCCGGTTCACCGACGTCCCCGACGGCGTCTGGGCCGTCGACCTGCTCGGCGCCCCCGGCGCCCACGTCACCGGCTCGACCTTCACGGCCGCCGCCGGGGCGACGGACGCCCGGGCGATCCGGGTGTCGCCGGCGTCGGCCGGCGTCGTGATCGAGCAGAACGACGTCACCGGGGTGGGCAACCCGACGCCGATCACCGACCGGGGCACCGGAACGGAGATCCGAGGCAACCGCGGAGAGTGACCGTCGAACCCACCCTCCTTCACGCTGCGTAGCGCGGTGGGCGGGACCCGACACGGATCACGCAGCGGCGTACCCAGCACGCCCGTCAACTGGCCGACGGGCGGGTTCCGCTGCATCCTCGTCCGCACCATGCCCCGGGACGCCCCGAGGCGCTCCTCGAACGACGGGCCTGACCCATGGACGTTGCCGCCGCAGCCGGCACTCCCCGCCCCTCCTCCATCCCGTCGCCGGCCCCGTCCCGGGCCTGGGACGTGCGGCTCAGCCGGCGCGACGTCCTGGTCGTCGGGGGTCTGGCCGCGCTGCCCCTGCTCGCGCCGTGGGGGCAGCCCCGGGCGTCGGGGGCGGTGACGCTCGACCTCCGGGACTTCGGCGCCGTGGGCGACGGCGTCGCCGACGACACCGCCGCCGTGCAGAGGCTCATGGACGCGACGGCGACCCAGGGGGCGATCGGCGTCGTCCCGGCCGGCACCTACCGCTGCACCGGCAGCCTGAACCTGCGCACCGGCGTCCAGCTGCAGCTGGACGCCGGTTCGAAGCTGCTCAAGGACTGGGCCGTGGCCCCCGGCCTGGCCGGCGCGTTCCTCCGGAACGCCGACTTCGCGGCGCGGGCCAACGGGGTCCGGATCACCGGGCCGGGCACGATCGGCGCCCGGGACCACAGCCGGACCGGCGTGATCCTGGCCGTCTACGGCAACGACGTCCTCCTGCGCGACCTCACCATCGACACCTACGCGGGTGGGCAGGCGGTCATGTTCGCCGGCGACCGTGGCCGCATGGAACGGGTGCGCATCCTCAACAGCGCCCGGACCACCGGGACCGGCGGCATCCGGGTGATCGGTGGCACCGGCTTCCTGGCGACCGCGTGCCACGTGGAGTCCGGCGACGACGCCCTGCAGTTCGTGCCGATCGGCGACCCGGGGGCGCTGCTCTACGACCTGCCGATCAGCGGGGGCAGCTTCGTCGGGTGCACCGGAGCCAGCACCACCTGCCGGTTCATGGTCGCCCTGCTGGAGTGGACCGGCGGGGACACGGCCATGAGGAACGCCGCGATCACCGACTGCTCCTTCCGCGACTGCCGCGGCAAGGGGGCCAACCGCGGCATCGTGGTGAAGAACTCGCACGGCACCAAGGCCATCGCCCGGCTGTCCTTCACCGACTGCACGGTCGACATGGCCGGCGCCGCCGACGCGCAGGCGCAGGAGATCCGCGTCCAGACCGAGCCGGGCCGCGGCGCGATCACCGACCTCACGTTCACCCGGACCAGCATCACCAACCCGGTGAACAGCGTGCTGCGGACCAGCGGCCCCGGCACCAAGGGGGTCACCTTCGACCAGTGCACCTTCGCGGCGCCGTCGGGTGCCACGGACGTCGTCGCGGTGGTCGACGGGGGCGCGACCGTGCGGATGCGGCGGTCCTCGCTCGCCGGCACCCGGGGGAAGCGGGTGCTCGTGGCCGGGCCCACCGCGCCGGTGAGCAGCCTCTCGGTGGAGGAGTGCCGGTTCACCGACATCGGCAACGACCGGTGGGGCGTCGACCTGCTGGCCGCACCGGGGGCGCGGGTCGTGACGTCGACCTTCACGCAGGCGGCCGGGGCCACGACCGCGCGCGCGGTCCGCGTGTCGGCGGCGTGCAGCGGCGTGGTCATCGAGGGCAACGACCTCACCGGGCTCACCGCCACCCCCAAGATCACCGACAAGGGGGTCCGCACGGTGGTCCGCAGCAACCGCGGCGCCTGAGCCCCGCCGCCGTCCCCGCGACGGCCGTCAGTTGGCGCGACAACCGGTGCGAGGGCTCCGGCGGCCCCGCGGGGAGCGACGCACCCGGACGGGGGAGCGCGCGTCGTGGTACCGCGAGTACCGCGTACCGTCCGTACCGTGAGCCGGACGGAGGCACCCCGCGACCGGCGGGACTCGCGGTGGGACGAGCACCGCCGCGCGCGCCGGGAGCAGCTGGTGGACGCCGCCGTCGCCGCGGTCGGCCGGCACGGCGCGGGCGTCGGCATGGACGAGATCGCCGCCACCGCGGGGACCAGCAAGACCGTCGTCTACCGGCACTTCGCCGACCGCACCGAGCTGCACGTCGCCGTCTGCGCCCGCGTGGCCGGGCAGCTCACCGCCCGGCTGCGCGAGGCGATGGCCGGCGCTCCCGGCCCCCGGCCGATGCTGGCCGCGGCCGTCGACACCTACCTGGCCTTCCTCGAGGCCGATCCGGAGCTCTACCGCTTCGTCGTCCGGCACCCGCAGCCGGACCGCCCCTCCGCCGGCGACCCCATCGGCAGCCTCGCCGAGCTGGTCGGCGAGCAGGCCGCGGCGCTGGCCGCCGTCGCGCTGTCGGACGCCGGCCGCGACCCGGTGGCCGCGCAGCCCTGGGGGCACGGTCTGGTCGGGCTGGTCCGCTCGGCCGCCGACTGGTGGCTGCGGGCCGGGCGCCCCCTGCCCCGTGCCGACCTCGCCGCCCACCTCACCGACCTCGCCTGGGCCGGCCTCGCCGGCGTCCTCGGCACCAGCGACAGCAGCAACAGCAGCAGCAAGGAGATCCCGTGACCGCCACCCTGCCCCGCTCCGTCGAGGGGCTGTCCGTCGACCCGGCCGCGCTGACCGAGGTGCTCGACGGGCGGTGGGCGCACGTCCGGCGCGACGCCCGCGAGCGCCTGCACCACCCCGACCTGCTGCCCGTCCCCGGGGAGTCGGTGGACGCCGCCCGGGAGCGGGTGACCCGCGCGGCGCGGCAGCTGGCGGGGACGGGCTCGGTGGTGCGCGGCTTCCCGGCGGAGTACGGCGGGGAGGGCGACGCCGGCGGCTCGGTCGTCTCGGTGGAGATGCTGGCCTTCCTCGACCTGTCGGTCATGGTGAAGGCCGGCGTCCAGTGGGGGCTGTTCGGCGGCGCCGTCCAGGCGCTGGGCACCCGGCGGCACCACGACGCGTACCTGCGCGACGTGATGTCCTTCGCGCTGCCCGGCTGCTTCGCGATGACCGAGACCGGGCACGGCTCCGACGTCCAGCAGCTGCGCACCACGTGCACCTACGACCCGGCGACGCAGACCTTCGACCTGCACACGCCGCACGAGGCCGCCCGCAAGGACTACATCGGCAACGCCGCGCGGGACGGCCGCATGGCCGTGGTGTTCGCGCAGCTGGTCACCCGCGGGGAGCAGCACGGGGTGCACGCGTGGCTGGTGCCGATCCGCGACGCCGCGGGCACCCCGCTGCCCGGCGTCACCATCGGGGACGACGGGCCCAAGGCGGGCCTGCTCGGCGTGGACAACGGCCGGCTGTCCTTCGACCACGTGCGCGTGCCGCGGGAGATGTTGCTGGACCGCTACGGGTCGGTCGCGGCCGACGGCACCTACCGCAGCCCCATCGAGAACCCGACCCGTCGCTTCTTCACCATGCTCGGCACCCTGGTGCGGGGGCGGGTGAGCGTCGGGGGCTCGGCGTCGTCGGCCACCGAGCTCGCCCTCGACATCGCCGTCCGCTACGGCGAGGCCCGCCGCCAGTTCTCCGCGCCGGGTGCCGACCGGGAGACGGTGGTCAACGACTACCTCGTGCACCAGCGCACCCTGCTGCCGGCCCTGGCCGCCACCTACGCGCTGCACTTCGCGCAGGAGGAGCTGGTGGCCACGATGCACGACGTCCAGGCGGCGGCGGAGCCCGACGAGCGGGCGCAGCGCGAGCTCGAGTCACGCGCCGCGGGGCTCAAGGCCGTCCAGACCTGGCACGCCACCCGCACCATCCAGGCCTGCCGGGAGGCCTGCGGCGGCGCCGGCTACCTGCAGGAGAACCGCCTGCCGCACCTCAAGGCCGACACCGACGTCTTCACCACCTTCGAGGGCGACAACACCGTCCTCCTGCAGCTGGTCGCCAAGGGGCTGCTCACCGGCTACCGCGAGACCTTCGGCTCGCTCGACAGCTGGGGTCGGGTGGGGTTCATCGCCGACCAGGTCCGGGAGACGGTGCTGGAGCGGACGGCGGCCCGCGGGCTGATCGCCCGCCTGGTGGACGCCGTCCCCGGCCGGGACGACGACGTGCCGGTCCTCGACCGCGGCTGGCAGCTGTCCCTGCTGGAGGACCGCGAGAAGCACCTGCTCGGGAGCGCCATCCGCCGGCTCCGCCGGGGCGCGGCCAGCCCGGACGCCGATCCGTTCGACGTGTTCAACCAGGTCCAGGACCACGCGCTGCAGGCGGCGCGGGCGCACATCGACCGCATCGTGCTGGAGGCCTTCGTCGCCGGCATCGAGCGGACGGCGGACGGCGCCGCGCGGGCGCTGCTGGAGCGGGTCTGCGACCTGCACGCGCTGGCGACCATCGAGGCCGACCGCGCCTGGTTCCTCGAGCACGGGTGGCTCACCCCGACCCGGTCGAAGGCGCTCACCGCGACGGTGAACGCGCTGCTCGGGGAGCTGCGCCCGCACCTGGTCACCCTCGTCGACGCCTTCGCCATCCCCGAGGACTGGAAGGGCGCCGCCATCCTGCGCGAGGAGCCCGGCCGGCAGGAGGAGATGGCCGCCGCCGACGCGCAGGTGCGCCGGGGGACGGCGACGTCGCTGGAGATCCCGCCCGGGCAGTAGTCGCGGGACCCATCCGGCGGCCACGTTGGTCATCGTCGGGCGGTGGCCCCCGGCGGCGTGTCGGGGTGCCACCCGCCGATGATCAACAGCGGCGGGGCCGGGGAGAATCGCCACCCGTGGAGATCCTCGCGGCGGCGGCCGAGACCCTGCGCGTCCCGGCCGCGGTGGACCTCGCCGCGATCGTCATCGGTGCCCTCACCGGCGGCCTGCTCGCGGCGCGGGAGGGGTTCGCCGTCTCCGGGGTGCTGCTGCTGGCGGTGAGCGGCGGGCTCGGGGGCGGGTTGATCCGCGACGTGCTGCTGGCCGAGGGGCCGCCGGTGGCGCTCACCAACCCGGCCTACCTGCCGACGGTGGCAGGAGCCGCCGCGGTCACCTTCTTCTTCTCCGGCTGGCTGTCCCGGCTGACCGGCCTGCTGGTGGTGCTGGACGCCGTCACGCTGGGGTTCTTCACCGTCATCGGCGCGCAGAAGGCCCAGCTGGCCGGCCTGCCGAGCGCCTCGGTCGTGTTCATCGGCACCCTGACGGCGGTCGGCGGCGCGCTCATCCGCGACGTGCTGCTCGCCCAGCGCGCCGACATCGTGCAGCCGGGGCCCTACAACGCCGTCGCGGCGCTGCTCGGCGCCGCCGCGCTGACCCTGCTCGCGGGCCCGGCCGGCCTGGACCCGCTCCCGGTCGCGGCCCTGGTCATCACCCTGGTCGCGGCCCTGCGGGTGCTGTCGGTGTGGCGCGGCTGGGAGGCGCCGGTCGCCGTGGACCTGCCGCAGCGGGCCCGCAGCCGGCTGCGCCGCGTGCGCGCGCCCCGGGGCACCCGCTGGCGGCGCCGCGACCGGCAGTGACTCAGAGGTCGGCGCCGGCCTGCGGGTGGACGTCGGGAGCCGGCTCGATGTCCGGCGGCAGCTGCTGGGGGCCGGCCTCGGCCGGGCGCGGCTCGGACTGCGGGTGCAGCCGGACGGCGAGCAGCGCGACGTCGTCCTCCGCATCGGGCAGGAACAGCCGCTCCAGGACCTCGTCGCACAGCGCGTGGAGGGTCAGCCCGGCCGACCGGCGCAGCACCTCGACCAGCTGCGCGGTGCCGTGGTCGAGGTCCCGGTCACGGCGCTCCACCAGGCCGTCGGTGTAGAGGAAGACCGTGCTCCCGGAGGGCAGCACCTCGACCCGGTCGCTGCGGGAGGTCTCCGGCGCCACGCCGAGCAGGAGGTCGGCCGGCCGTCCGGCGAGGACCCGCGCCTCGCCGTCCGGGGTCACCACCACCGGCGGCGGGTGGCCGGCGCTCGACCAACGCAGGTGCGTGCGCTCGCGCCGCACGTCGGCCACGTCCTGCTCCAGGCGGGCCACCAGCGCCGTCGCCATCGTGTCGAGGGCCAGCCCCCGGATGGCGCGGTCGAGCTCGGTGAGCACCTGGGCGGGCGTGGCTCCGCTGGAGTAGCTGATGCCCCGGAGCAGCCCGCGCAGCTGGCCCATCGCGGCGGCCGCCCGGCTGTCGTGACCGACGACGTCGCCGATGGCCAGCACGGTGGCCCCGCCGGCCTCCAGGAACGCGTCGTACCAGTCGCCGCCGATCTCCGCGCCCGCCGCCGCCGGCACGTACCGGACGACGATCTGGCAGTGGTCGGGCTCCGGCGGCGCCGTGAGCATGCTGTGCTGCAGCGCGTCGGCGAGCACCCGCTGCTGGCCGTACAGGCGGGCGTGGTGCAGGGCGAGCCCCGCCCGGCGGCCGACCTCCACCGCCGTCTCGATCTCGGCCGGGGTGTGCGCGCCCCGGGCGGCGTCGTTGAACAGGCCGAGGGCGCCGAGCGTCTGGCCGCGGGCGACCAGCGGCACGATCACGCCGGCCTGCAGGCCCATCTTCCCGAGCAGCTCGCGGGTGGCGGCCTCCGGGATGGCCCGCTGCACGCGGTCGGCGTCGATCGCGGGCAGCACGAGCGGGCGGCCGGTGCGGGTGACCACCGTCGCGGCGGCGTGGTCGGTCATCACCGCCACCATCGAGTGCACGTACAGCTCCAGCTGGGCCCGCAGCGCCGGGTCCCGGTGGGCGGAGGCCAGCTCGTGCAGCCGGCCCTGCTCGTCGGTGACCACCAGCCAGCACCAGTCGCCCAGGGTGGGGACGACGAGGTCGGCGAGCTGCCCGATCTGCTGGGTGATGTCCAGGCTGCCCGAGAGCACCCGGCCGGTGTCGGCGAGCAGCTGCAGCCGCTCGTTGGCCTCGGTCATCGCGGTGACCGCCGCGTGGCGCACCGCGTCGGCCTGCAGCCGCGAGGCGGTCAGCGCGATCTGCGCGGTCAGCGCCTCCAGCAGCTCGACGTCGCTCTCGGTGAAGGCGTGCTCCGTCGTCCAGACCACGATGAAGCTGCCCAGCAGCCGCCCCTCCACCCGGAGCGGCAGGGCGGCCAGCGCCCGGGTGCCGAGGACGGCGTTGATCGCGGCCATCCGCGGGAAGCGCTCCTCGGCCTCGGCGGCGTCGGCGAAGAGCAGCCGCTCCCCGCGCCGGGCGACGTACTGGGTGGGCAGCTCGTCGTCGAGCGGGGTCTCCACACCCCCGGTCGGCAGTTCGACGTCGACCTCGGAGGCGACCGCGTCGACGATCCGCCGGGTCAGGTGCAGGTAGAGCTTGTGGTCCTGCGGGTCGAAGACGGCCAGCCCGATGGACTCCGCCCCGAGCACGCCGGCGCCGCGCAGCGCGATCTCGGCCAGCTGGGAGATGCGGGTGGCGTTGGCCAGCTGCGCGGCCACCTCGGCGATGGCGGCGGCCCGCTGCACCGCGGAGATCCGCCGCTCCGCCTGCTCGCGGGCCGCGGTGACGTCGACCGCGGTGCCCAGCACCCGCACCGGCCGGCCCGCGGAGTCGGTGATCACCCGCCCGCGGAAGACCGTCCAGCGCACCGTGCCGTCGACCCGGACCACGCGGGACTCCACGAGGTACTCCCCGGTGGTGGCCAGCGCCTCGCGCATCGCCTCGGCGACGGCGGCCCGGTCGTCCGGGTGGATGCGCTCGGTGAGCATCTGCTCGACCGAGGTGATCTCCACGGCCCCCTCGAGGCCGAAGATCGCCGCGCAGCGCTCGTCCCAGTACACGGCGCCGGTGCGCAGGTCCCGCTCCCAGATGCCGATGGAGCTGGCCTCCAGGGCGACGTCCAGGCGGGCCAGCGAGGCGCCGATCGCCGACCGCGCGGCCGCCAGCTCCAGCTCCGCGATCACCGAGTCGGCCAGCTGCTCGAGCAGCGCCGCGTCGTCGTCCGACCAGGCCCGCGGCACCGGGTCGTAGACCGCGAGCACCCCGACGACGTGCCCGGAGTCGGCCACGAGCGGCGAGCCGAGGTAGGACCCGACCTGCCCCGAGGTGACCGCCGGCAGGTCGGCCACGTCCGGTTCCGCGGCGGCGTCGGGCAGGACCACCGAGGCGCCCCGGCGGACGGTGATCGCGGAGATGGCACCGGTCAGCAGCGCCGGCCCGCCGACGACCCCCGGCGGCAGGCCGGAGCCGCCGACGACGGTGTCCTGGTCGGTGAACAGGGTGACCTTGGCGTGGCCGGTGCCCAGCAGCCGGGCGGCCAGGCCGGAGAGCCGGTCGAAGGCGGCCGGGCCGGGGACCTCGACGAGCAGCCGGCGGGCCGCGGCGATGCGGTGCGGGTCGCGCAGGACGTCCGACGGCGGCGGCGGGGACGCAGACAGCACCGTGGCCGCACCCTCTTCCGCCGCCGCAGCGGACCCTGCGTTCGCCACGAGGACACCATGCTGACACGCCGCGTCCCGGCGCCTGCGCATCGTCCTCCGGGCCGGGACCCGCGTCGCTCCCCCGCACGGGTGAGCCCCGCCGGACCCCGGTCAAGACCGGGACGGCGGGTGCCGATGGGGTCGCATGTCGCGGACCCCGCTGCGCAGCCTGCCGGACTGCCGGCCGCTGCTCGGCCACCCCGACGACCTCACCCTCGTCTTCCAGCCGATCGTCGACCTCGCCGCTGCCCGCATCGCGGGGTACGAGGCCCTGTCGCGGTTCCCGGGCACGGCCGGGCCCGACGTGTGGTTCGCCGCGGCGGCGGAGTGCGGGGTCGCCGCCGAGTTGGAGGCGCTGGCGGTCACCAAGGCCCTCGACGCCGTGCCCGCGCTGCCGGAGAACACCTTCCTGACGGTCAACGTCAGCCCGCACCTGCTCGGCAGCGCCCCGGTGCAGGACGCGCTGGCCGGGCGGCCGGACCTGCACCGGGTGGTCGTCGAGCTGACCGAGCACGCCCCCGTGGACGACCTCGCCACGCTGCGCCGGCAGGCCGACGCGCTGCGCGCCCGCGGAGCCGTCATCGCCCTGGACGACGCCGGCGCGGGGTACTCGGGGCTGCACCAGATGGCCGCGCTGCGCCCGCAGCTGGTCAAGCTCGACCGCGCTCTGGTCACCGGCGTGGACACCGACCCCGTGCGCCTGGCGCTGGCCGAGATGGTCGGGGAGTTCGCCGGCCGCATCGACGCCTGGCTGCTGGCCGAGGGCATCGAGACCCCCGGCGAGCTGGCCGCCTTCCTCCGGCTCGGCATCCCGCTCGGCCAGGGCTGGGTGCTCGGCCGCCCGGCGCCGTCCTTCGCTCCGCTGGCGCCGGACGTCGTCGACCTGCTCCGCACCCAGGTGGCCCGCACCCGGCTGACCGACAGCGTGGCCAGCCTGCTGCGCCCGGTGCGGCAGTGCGCGGTCGGTCAGTCGCTCCCCGGCGTCCCGCCCGCCGTCCTCGTCGGGCCGCGGAGCGAGCCGGTCGGGCTGCTGCTGGCCGACCCGCGAACCGGGGAGCACTTCACCGCCCCCGTCTCGCTCCGGGTGCACCCGACCACCGGGGTCGGCGACGCGCTGCAGCGGGCGCTGACCCGGCCGGCCGCGCACCGCTTCGACCCCGTCGTCTGCACCGACCCCGCCGGCGCGGTGCTCGGCCTGCTCCGCGTCGAGGACCTCGCCGCGGCACGCCCGGCCCCCTGACCGCCGGACCGTCCGCCGGACGGCGCGGCCCGCACCACCCCCACTGCGACGACAGGAGTCCCCCATGAAGACCTTCGCCTGCGGCGACGTCATCCCCGGGTGCAGCGCGCACTTCTCGGCCGCCGACGAGGGCGGCATCCTCGCCCTGGTCGCCGGCCACGCGGCCGCCGACCACGGCGTCCCCGACGTCCCGCCCGAGCTGGTCGCGGCCGTCCGCCAGCACATCCACGCCGTCTGAGCCGGGGGCGCCCGGGAGCTCCGGCCCCCGGGCGCCGCCGCTCAGGACGACGCCTCGTCCAGCAGCCGGCGCTGCTCGTCGGACAGCACGAGGTCCTGCATCGGCAGCAGGTCGGCCAGCTGGTCCACCGAGCGGCCGCTGGCGATCGGCGCGACCACGGTCGGCTGGTCGGCCAGCCAGCGCAGCGCGACGGCCGCCCCGGTCACGCCGTGGGCCTGCGCCACCTCCTGCAGCGCGGCGAGCACGCGGTCGCCGCGCTCCCCCACGTAGGCCGCCGCGCCCTTGGCCCGCGGCGAGTCGACCTGCTCGCCGGCCCGGTACTTGCCGGTCAGGAAGCCCCTGGCCAGGGCGAAGTAGGGCAGCACGCCCAGGTCCCGCGCGGCGACGACGTCGCGCAGCTCCGCCTCGTAGGCCGGCCGCTCCATGAGGTTGTAGTGCGGCTGCAGGGCCGCGTAGCGGGTCACCCCGAGCCGTTCCGCGGTGTCCAGCGCCTCGGTCAGCCGCGCCGCCGAGTAGTTGGACGCCGCGGCGTACCGGACCTTGCCCGCCTGCACCAGCTCGTCGAACGCCTGCAGCGTCTCCTCCAGCGGCGTCGACTCGTCGTCGTAGTGCGCGTAGTAGAGGTCGATGCGGTCGGTCCGCAGCCGGCGCAGAGAGCCCTCCGCGGCCGTCCGGATCTCCGCCGCCGACAGCGGGTGCTCCTTGTCCAGCGGCGAGGCCTTGGTCGCCACGACCACCCGGTCGCGGATGCCGCGCGCCGCCATCCAGCCGCCCAGGATCTCCTCCGACCGGCCCTTCCCGTAGGACTCGGCGGTGTCCACGAACGGCGCCTGGGGGCCGGGCGTGGCGTCCACGAAGCGGTCCAGCAGGGCGGAGGACGTCGGCTCGTCCGCCGTCCACCCGAAGACGTTGCCGCCCAGGCACAGGTCGCTCACGGTCAGGTCGGTCCCGGGGATCTGCGGCACGTCCCCACGCTATGGCCGGCCCCGCGGGCCCGCCGTCCGGCCGCTGGGGCCGCTGGGACGTGGGGGACCAGTTCGCCCCCCTCGGTGGCGCGGTGTCAGACCGGCATGGCACCGTGCCCACCGGCTCGACTCCGGCGCATCCGCCGAGGTCGGGCACCCGACCGTCATCCGAAGAGAGGACCTCCGTGAACAAGGCAGAACTGGTCTCCGCCATCGCGAAGCGGGCCGACGTGCCCACCACCACCGTCGACTCGGTGCTCGCCGGGCTCCAGGAGGAGCTCGTCGACGCCATCACCCGCGGGGAGAAGGTCGCCGTCTCGGGCCTGCTGACCGTCGAGCGCACCCAGCGGTCAGCCCGCACCGGCCGCAACCCGCAGACCGGCGAGTCGATCGACATCCCCGCGGCCAACACCGTGAAGGTCACGGCCGGCTCCAACCTGAAGAAGGCCGCCAGCAACGTGCCCGTCTGAGCCGCTCCCCGGCTCGTCGGGCGGCCCCCCCGTGTGACCTGGTCCACAACGCCGTGGGTCAGGATGCGGGGCAGGCGCCGCCCGACGGGGGACGGCGCCGCGGAACGGAGGACTCGTGACGACGGCGCTGCAGGTGGACACCGACCCGGCCGAGGTGGGCTTCGACGCCGCCCGGCTGGCCCGCATCGACCGGCGGCTGGCCCGCTGGGTGGACGAGGGCCGGCTGCCCGGCTTCCTCGTCACCGTGGCCCGGCACGGCCGGCTGGTCCACGTCGGCCGGTACGGCGCGCGCAACGTCGAGGAGGGCCTGCCGGTCGAGACCGGCACCCGCTGGCGCATCTACTCGATGACCAAACCGGTCACCTCGGTCGCGGCGATGATGCTGTACGAGGAGGGGGCCTTCGAGCTCACCGACCCCATCGCGAGGTGGCTGCCCGAGTTCGCCGAGACCCGCGTCTACGTCGCGGGCTCCGCCACCAAACCGGTGACCGCCCCGCAGATGGAGCCCATCCGCGTGTGGCACCTGCTCACCCACACCTCCGGGCTGACCTACGGCTTCCACCACGCCCATCCGGTCGACTCGGTGTACCGGGCCGCCGGGCACGAGTGGACCACCCCCGCCGGCGCCGACTCCGCCGAGGTGTGCCGGCAGTGGGCCGCGGCCCCGCTGGTCTTCCAGCCGGGGTCGGAGTGGAACTACGGCGTCTCGACCGACGTCCTGGGCCGGCTGGTGGAGGTGCTCTCCGGCCAGCCGCTGGACGAGTTCTTCGAGCAGCGCGTCTTCGCCCCGATGGGCATGCGCGACACCGCCTTCTGGCTGCGCGAGGGCGAGGACCCGGAGTCCCTGGCCCGGCTGTACTCCGCCGTCCCGGGGCCGTCCGGCGGGCCGGCCACGACCTACGCCCCGCTCGACTCGATGGGCGCGCTGGCGCTGAGCCGGCCGGCCTTCTGCTCCGGGGGCGGCGGGCTGATCTCCACCGCGGCCGACTACCTGCGCTTCACCGAGCTGCTCCGCCGCGGCGGCGCCTACGACGGCGGCCGGCTGCTGGGCTCGCGGACCATCCGGCACATGACCCGCAACCACCTGCCCGGGAACGTGGACCTGGAGACCTTCGGCCGGCCGCTGTTCGCCGAGACCCCGCTGCGGGGGGTGGGCTTCGGGCTGGGCTTCTCGATGGTCCTCGACCCGGTGCGCTACGGCGTGGTGGCCAGCGCCGGGGACTACGGCTGGGGCGGCGCGGCGTCCACCGCCTTCTACGTGGACCCGGTGGAGGACCTCACCGTCGGCTTCTACGCCCAGCTGCTGCCCTCGAGCACGCTGCCCATCCGGAGCCACCTGCGCGCGCTGGTCAACCAGGCCCTCGTGGAGTGAGGACCGGCCGGCCGTCTGGTTGGGTGGCGACGTGCTGCGCCTGGGAGCCCTGGACGTGCCACCCGGGCGGCTGGTGGTCATGGCGATCGTCAACCGCACCCCCGACTCCTTCTACGACCGCGGCGCCACCTACGAGCTGGCCGCGGCCGTCGACCGGGTGAGCCGCGTGGTCGCCGACGGGGCGGACATGGTCGACGTCGGCGGGGTCAAGGCGGCGCCCGGCGCGGAGGTCGACGCCGCCGAGGAGATCCGGCGCACCGTCGACCTGGTCGCGGCGATCCGCGCGGCCCACCCCGCGCTGCCCATCTCGATCGACACCTGGCGGGCGGAGGTGGCGCGGGAGGCGCTGGCCGCCGGTGCCGACGTCGTCAACGACGCGTGGGGCGGGGTCGACCCGGAGCTCGCCGGCGTCGCGGCCGAGGCCGGTGCGGGTCTGGTGTGCACCCACGCCGGTGGCCTGCCGCCGCGCACCCGGCCGCACCGGGTCGCCTACGACGACGTGGTCGCCGACGTCGTGGCGCGCACCACGGCGCTGGCCGAGGCCGCCGTCGCCGCCGGCGTGGACCGCGACCGGGTGCTGGTCGACCCCGGGCACGACTTCGGCAAGAACACCCGCCACTCGCTGGAGGTGACCCGGCGGCTGGACGAGCTGGTCGCGACCGGCTGGCCGGTGCTCGTCGCGCTGTCCAACAAGGACTTCGTCGGTGAGACGCTCGACGTCCCGCTGGAGGGGCGGCTCACCGGCACCCTCGCGGCCACCGCGGTGAGCGCGTGGCTGGGCGCGACGGTGTTCCGGGCGCACGACGTCGCCGCGACCCGGCAGACGCTGGACATGGTGGCCGCGGTCCGGGGCGACCGGGCCCCGCTGCGCACCACCCGCGGCCTGGCCTGAGGGCCCTGGTGGGGAGGGGGCCGAGGGTCTAGCCTGCGCCGCACCCAGTGGCCAGGAGGTGGCGGGATGAGCGGCAGGGTCGTGCACTTCGAGATCCCGTTCGAGGACGGGGACCGGGCGCGCAGCTTCTACAAGGAGGCCTTCGGCTGGCAGGTCCAGGAGATGCCGGACATGGGCTACACGCTGGTGATGACCGGCCCCAGCGGTGAGCAGGGACCGACCGAACCCGGCTTCGTCAACGGCGGGATGATGGCCCGCGAGAGCGGCCCCGCGACCGCGCCGGTGATCGTCGTCGACGTGGAGAGCATCGACGTCGCCCTGGAGCGGATCGGGGAGCTGGGCGGGAGCACGGTGGCGCCGAAGGTGCCCGTGGGCGACATGGGCTTCGCCGCGTACGTGCGGGACTCCGAGGGCAACGTCGTCGGCCTGTGGGAGACCGCCGGCTGATCATCGCCCCCACGAGGCAGGCATGGGAGGCTCTACCCACGTGTCGGCGCCCGCGACGCAGGTAGAGCCTCCAACACCTCGACCCGGCCCTCGCTAGGTTGCCGGGCATGGCCGCCACCGGGTTCCACACCGCCGACGAGCTCAACGCGCTGCTGCCGGGCACGCTGCCGGGCCTGCTGGGGCTGACCATCACCGCGCACGAGCCGGGCCGGCTGGCGGCGGCGCTCGACGTCCGCCCGGACCTGCTGGCGCCCAACGGGTACCTGCACGCGGCCACGGTCGTCGGGCTGGCCGACACCTCGTGCGGGCTGGCCACCCGGGCCCTGCTGCCCGAGGGCGCGAGCGGCTTCACCACGATCGAGCTGAAGAGCAACTTCCTGGGCACCGTGCGCGAGGGCCGGGTCAGCGCGGTGGCGACCAACGCCCACGCCGGCCGGACGACGCAGGTGTGGGACGCCGTCGTGACGGCCGAGGGCAGCGGCAAGACGATCGCGCTGTTCCGCTGCACGCAGTCGGTGCTCTGGCCGCGCTGACCTGCGGACGGCGGTCCGGCGGGTGTCCCCCTTGTGGCGCACGCCACTCCGGATGTGAGACTGGCGCCACACCGGAACCGAGAAGAGGAGCTCCTCCGTGGCGCTGGCCAGCCTCTACCCCGACGTCGAGATCCCCGACGTCTCCGTCCCCGCGTTCGTCCTGGCGGCCGGCCGGGAGCGGCCGGAGGCCCCGGCGCTCGTCGACGGGCTGACCGGAGACACGATCACGCACGGCACGCTGGCCGCCTACGTGGACCGGGTCGCGGCGGCGCTGCACGCCCGCGGCCTGCGCAAGGGCGACGTCGTCGCCGTCTTCTGCCCCAACACCCCGTGGTTCCCCGTCGTCTTCCACGGCATCGCCGCCGCCGGGTGCGTGATGTCGCCGATCAACTCCCTCTACACGCCCGACGAGATCGCCTTCCAGCTGCGCGACTCCGGCACGAAGGTGCTGGTCACCGTCTCGCCGTTCCTCGACCGGGCGCGGGCCGCGGTCGAGCAGGCGCCGGTCGACGAGGTCGTCGTCATGGACGGCGCGGAGGGGCACGCCTCGCTGCTGGACCTGCTCAGCACCGACGCCCCGTCGCCACAGGTCGACATCGACCCGGCCACCGACCTGGTCACCCTGCCCTACTCCAGCGGCACCACCGGGCTGCCGAAGGGCGTCATGCTGACCCACCGCAACCTGGTGGCCAACGTGGCGCAGTGCAAACCGCTCATCCAGCTGGGGCAAGAGGAGCGGATCATCGCCGTCCTGCCGTTCTTCCACATCTACGGCCTGACCGTGCTGATGAACCAGGGCCTGGCCTGGGGCGGCGCGGTGGTCACGCTGCCGCGCTTCGACCTCGAGGACTTCCTCCGCACCATCCAGGACCACCAGATCACCCGGGCGTTCGTCGCGCCGCCGATCGTGCTGGCCCTGGCCAAGCACCCGATCGTCGACCAGTACGACCTGTCGTCGCTCACCTCGATCACCTCCGGCGCCGCCCCCCTCGACGAACAGCTCGCGCTGGCCGCCGAGCGGCGGCTGCGCAAGGGCGCCGACAGCGGCGTCACGGTGGCCCAGGGCTACGGCATGACCGAGCTGTCCCCGGTGTCCCACACGACGCCCGACCTCGGCGCCGAGCCGCCGGGCAGCGGCGCGGCGGTGCCCAAGGGCTCGGTGGGCTTCGCGCTGCCCAACACCGAGTGCCGGCTGGTCGACCCCGCCACCGGTGAGGACGTCGGCGCGGGCCAGCGGGGCGAGCTGTGGGTGCGCGGCCCGCAGGTGATGACCGGCTACCTCAACAACCCGCAGGCCACCGCGGACACCCTGGACACCGAGGGCTGGCTGCACACCGGGGACGTGGCCGTGGTCGACGACGAGGGCCGCTACACCGTCGTCGACCGGGTCAAGGAGCTGATCAAGTACAAGGGCTACCAGGTCGCCCCGGCCGAGCTCGAGGCCGTGCTGATCGGCCACCCGGAGATCGCCGACGCCGCGGTCATCGGCGTCCTCGACCGGGACAGCGGCGAGGAGCTGCCCAAGGCGTTCGTCGTCCGCGCGCCCGGCTCCGGCCTCACGGCGGACGCGGTCATGGAGTACATGGCCGGCAAGGTGGCCCCGCACAAGAAGATCCGCGTGGTCGAGTTCATCGAGCAGGTGCCGAAGTCCGCCGCCGGCAAGATCCTCCGCAAGGACCTCCGGGCCGCCGGCTGAGCGAGGACCCCGTCGCGGTGGATCAGCCCGGAGGCGGTGAGGTCGGCCTCCGGCCGGCCAGGGCGGCGGGGGGTGACCGGGAAGGGCAGCCGCAGGGTGTGCGTCGTCATGCCGGCAGGGTGGGGCCCGCCACGTGCCGCTCACGTGCCGGTGGCCGGACGGCGGCGCTCCGCGCGGCCGCGGGCGGAACGCCGACGACCCGCCGGAACGCCCGCGAGAACGCGGCCTCCGAGCCGTAGCCGAGGCGCCGGGCCAGCTCGACGACGCGCGCGCCGCGGCCCAGGGCGACCGTGGCCAGGTGCATGCGCCAGCGGGTCACGTAGTGCAGCGGTGGCTCCCCGGCCAGCTCGGTGAAGCGGGCGGCGAAGGCCGACCGCGACATCCGGGCCTCCCTCGCCAGCCGGTCCAGCGTCCAGTCCGCGCCCGGGTCCCGGTGCACGAGCGCCACCACCCGGCCGACCTGGGGGTCCCGCAGCGCCCGCAGCCAGCCGGGCCGGGTGCTGCCGTCCTCCAGCCACCCCCGGACGGCCTGGATGACGACGACGTCGGCGAGCCGGGTCACGACCGCCTCGGCGCCCGGCCGGTCGTGGCGGACCTCCTCCCCGAGCAGCCCGAGCAGGACCGGCAGCCAGCCGTTGCGGGCCGCCTCCCGCCCCTCGACGTGCAGCACCGGGGGCAGCAGGTCGAGCAGGTGGGCGGCGCCGGGCCGGTCGACCTCGAGCACTCCGCAGACCAGCGCCGCACGGGCTCCTCCGCCGTCGAGCCGCAGCACCGAGTAGTGCTCGCCCAGGTACTCCTGCGGGAGCCGGTCGGCGCGGCCGGCGACGCGGGCGCCGGGGCCGCTGCGCAGGACGTGCCCGCGGCCGTGTGCCACCAGGGCCAGGTCACCGGCGCGGAGGACCTGCCCCGCACCGTCGACCTCGAGCAGGCACTCCCCCTCGGTGACCACGTGGAAGCTCACGCAGCCGTCGAGCGCGGGCATCTCCACGCCCCACGGCGCGGTGCCCTCCGCCCGGCAGTAGAAGGTGCCCCGGACGCGCAGGTCGAACAGCACCCCGCCCAGCGGGTCGACCGGGGTCCACGGTGCAGCAGGGTCGGCGGTCACGGCTCCACCCTGACCGCACCCCGACCGCCGGTCCAGCTGTCCTGGACGCCCGGTCATGCACTCCGGACGGCCGGCCGTTCTCCGCGCCCCCGTCCGTCCCGAGGATCGGGATGCCGGTCACAGCGGCCGGTCCGAGGGAGAGGAGCAGGCGATGCGGGTGCTGGTCGTGGGGGCAACGGGCGGGTCGGGCCGGGCCGCGGTGGCGGCCCTCGCCGCCCGGGGGCACGAGGTCACCGCGTTCGCCCGGCGGGCGAGCGGCGGGCTCGGGGCCACGCCGGGGGTGCGGGCGGTCGACGGGGACGTCACCGTCCCGGCGGACGTCGAGCGGGCGGTGCGCGGGCAGGACGCCGTCGTCGTCACCCTCGGCATCGCGGAGCACCCGCTGCGGGTGCGGCTGCTCGGCAGCCGGAGCACCCCGCTCGACGTGCGGTCGCGCGGCACGCGGACGGTCGTCGAGGCCATGCGCGCCGGTGGGGTCCGGCGGCTGGTCGTGCAGTCGTCCTACGGGGTCGGGGAGACGCGGGCGCGCCTGCCGCTGTCCAGCCGCCTGGTCTTCGCGCTGCTGCTGCGGCCGCAGATCGCCGACCACGAGCGCCAGGAGCGACTGGTCCGCGACAGCGGCCTGGACTGGGTCCTCCTGCAGCCGGTGTACCTCACCGACGGCGAGGAGCCCGCCGCTCCCGCGGTCGACGGCACGATCGAGGGCTGGCGGGTCTCCCGCCGGGCCGTCGGCACCGTCCTCGCCGACGCGGTGGCGGCCGACGGGTGGCTGGGCCGCAGCGTGGCGGTGTCGGGCGCGGTCCGGGCCCCGGCGGCGGCGGGCTGACCGCTCCGGGCGCCCGGCGGGTGCCCGGGAACAGCGGTCAGCGGGCGCCGCCCCGGACGGGGTCCCGCCGGGCGTCCTTGACGAACACGATCCCGTCGGTGCCGGCCACGTGGGCCGGATCGAGCGGGGAGTAACCGAACCAGGAGGACTCCCGAGCAGGGGGCGTCCCGCCGGCGAGGGCGGTGGCCAGCCGGCGGACGTCGACGAGGGAGCGCTCCTGCGGGAGCGCGTACAGCAGCCCCTCGAGGGTGTCGGGAGGCGGGACGTCGACCCCCTGGTGGCCGATCGTGCCGAGGGCCGTGGCGAGGAAGGCGTACCCCTCGCCCAGGTGGGTGCCGACGATCGCGCCGGCGCTCCACCACTCCAGCGGCCGGCCGCCCATCCACATCTGGCTCTGGTTCCGCTGCAGGTGGCCGTTGTGCGCGTGCACCAGCGTCGGACCCCGTTCGGCGAGCGCGAGCAGGTTGGCGGCCATCATCGAGTCCCGCAGGCCCACCAGCCGCGCCAGCCGCCCGGGCGAGGCGTCGGCCATCCAGTGGTGGTAGCGCAGCAGCCCGGTGGCGGTGCGCGCGTACAGGCGTGCCCGGTCCCGGTCCTCCGGTGCGGACGTCGCGACCAGGGCGGGCGTCTGCGCGTCGAGCAGGGCGACCAGGTCGTCGGCGAGCAGCCGCAGCCGGTCGGCCTCGGGCGTCTGTCCCACGGACCGGGACGGGTCCCTCATCGCGGCGGGTTCGGTCCACCGGTCGTCGGCGCCGAGCAGGCGGTCGAGCGTGTCGGCGGTGCACGGGAGGAGGTCGGCGTCGACGCGGGCGGCGAGGTGGCCGTGGAGCGCGGTGAGGGCCTGCCGGGGGCTCTCGGCGCCGGTGATCTCCAGCGGGCCGTCGACACCGGCGAAGCGCAGCCGCTCCGACGCGGGCCGGCCCTCGTTGTACGCGCGCATCCACCGCACCAGCTCGCGGTTGCCCGGGAAGGCGCCCCACTCGTGGCTGAGGCCGCGCTCCACGACGTCGTCGAGGGTGCCGGTGCCCGAGGTGACGTGGTCGTCCACGACCAGGCCCCTCAGGCAGTCGCTCTCCATCGCGATCGTCCGGTAGCCCTCCTGCTCGACGAGTTGCCGGAAGAGGTCGTTCCGCAGCTCGAGCAGGTCGCCCTCGCCGTGGGTGGGCTCGCCCAGGGCGAGCAGCCGCGGCCGGGCCGGGAGCAGCCCCATGACGGTGGCCGCGTCGACGTCGTGGACGGCGGCCGAGATCCCAGCAGTCATTCCCTGAACGGTATCGTTGAACCGACGGTGGAGACTTCGCGTCGACAACGGCGAGGACAGTGCGGCGGAACCCTCAAAGTAGTGGTCATCTCCGGCCGGTCGACCTGGCGCGCGCGCACGGGCTGTCCACCCAGGCTGTCCGCAACTACGAGGCGGCCGGGATCCTCCCGCCCGCTGCGCGCACACCGCACGGCTACCGCACCTACACGCCGCGGCACGCGCAGGCCCTCCGCGCGTTCCTCGCTCTCCTGCCGGGGCACGGCCACCGCACGGCCGCGGCGATCATGCAGGCGGTCAACCGGGACGCCGCCGAGGACGCGCTCCGGCTCGTCGACGAGAGCCATGCCCAGCTCGTCGCGGACCGGCGCACCCTCCAGGCGGTCGAGGCCGCGGTCGGCGACCTCGCCCCCCTCCCGCCGGAGCGGGGCGACACGTTCGTCGGTCCGCTGGCGAGGCGGCTCGGCGTCCGCCCCGCCACCCTGCGCAAGTGGGAACGCGCCGGCCTGGTCCAGCCGCACCGCGATCCGCAGACGGGCTATCGCGTCTACCGCCCGGCCGACGTGCGCGACGTCCTCCTCGCCGCCCAGCTCCGGCGCGGCGGCTACCTGCTGGAGCAGATCGCCCCGGTCCTCGCGCAGGTCCGTGGCGCCGGAGGCGTCGCGCCGCTCGAGTCCGTGCTGCGCGACTGGCGGGCGCGCCTGTCGGCCAGGAGCCGAGCCCTGCTCACCGGCGCGGCCGCACTCGACGCCTACCTGACCAGCCGACTGCCCGAGCCCTGAGCGTGCGAGGGGTGGGGAGGACGGGGTCACCTCTCGGCAGGCCCCGTTCCGGGTCCCGCCCTGAGCTCGCGAAGGGTGGGGAGGACGGGGTCACCTCTCGGCACTTGGCCCCGTCCCGGGTCCCGCCCTGAGCGTGCGAAGGGTGGGGAGGACGGGGTCACCTCTCGGCACTTGGCCCCGTTCCGGGTCCCGCCCTGAGCTCGCGAAGGGTGGGGAGGACGGGGTCCTTCTAGGGTCGCACCATGCGCGCGGTGACTCTCAGCGGAGTGGGCGGTCCCGAGGTCATGGGCTGGGGCGAGGTCCCCGACCCGGAACTGCGGCCGGGTGAGGTGATCGTCGACGTCGTCGCCACCGCGGTGAATCGCGCCGACCTGCTGCAGCGCGCCGGGAACTACCCGCCGCCGCCCGGCGCCAGCGACGTCCTCGGCCTCGAGTGCAGCGGGATCGTCAGCGAGGTCGGCGAGGGCGTCACCGGGTGGTCGGTCGGCGACGAGGTGTGTGCGCTGCTGTCCGGCGGCGGCTACGCCGAGCGGGTCGCCGTCCCGGCCGGGCAGCTGCTGCCGCGTCCCGCCGGGGTCGAGCTGGCCACCGCCGCCGCGCTGCCGGAGGTCGTCTGCACCGTCTGGTCGAACGTGTTCATGCTGGGCGGCCTGCGGCGCGGCGACTCCTTCCTGGTGCACGGCGGGTCCAGCGGCATCGGGACGATGGCCATCCAGCTGGCCGCCCGCGCCGGGGCGCGCGTGTTCACCACCGCCGGCAGCGCCGCCAAGCTCGACGTCTGCCGGGAGCTGGGCGCCGAGGTGGTCATCAACTACCGCGACGAGGACTTCGTCGAGTGCGTGCTGGAGGAGACCGAGGGCGAGGGGGTCGACGTCGTCCTCGACAACATGGGTGCGAAGTACCTGGCCCGCAACCTCGCCGTGCTGGCCACCGGCGGGCGGCTGCTGTGCATCGGCATGCAGGGCGGCACCAGGGCCGAGATCGACCTGGGCGCGCTCATGCGCAAGCGGGCCTCGGTGCACGCGACGACGCTGCGCGCCCGCCCGGCGACCGGCCCCGGCGGCAAGGCCGACATCGTCGCCGCCGTCCGGCACGACGTCTGGCCCGACGTCGAGCGCGGCGTCGTCCGGCCGATCGTGGACCGCCGGCTGCCGATGTCGCGGGCGGCCGAGGCCCACCGCGTGGTCGACGCGAGCGAGCACATCGGCAAGGTGCTGCTGATCACGGAGAGCTGAGCGGGTCAGAGCGGCGCCCGCACCAGCTCCGCTCCGCTGCCGTCCAGCAGCACCACGTCGGTGACCGTCGCCGCGTCCACGTCGGCCCAACCGCGCCAGGTGCCGCCGCCGGCGTCGTCGACCCCCCACTGCCCGGCCGGGTGCTCGCGGCCGTCCCGGTCGACGGCGACCAGCCGGCACTCGTCCTGCGGCGCCAGCCCGGTGACCGCGATGTCGAGGACGGTGCCGCCGCCTCCGGCGGTGGCGGTGACGGCCAGCTCGACACCCCCGTTGGTCGCGGTCACCGTGGTGGCGTCGGGATGCGGCCACAGCGTGACGCCGGCCCAGACACCGCCGGCGAGCAGCAGGAACGCCGCCGCGACGAGCAGCAGCCGGCGGGCCCGACGTGGTCGCCGGGCGGCGGCGGCCACCCGGGCGAACAGGTCCGGGGACGGCGCGACGGGCGGGCTCTGCAGGTCGCGGGGGTCGACGAGGGCGAGCAGGCCGGGCAGCTGCGCGAGCTCGGCGAGCTCGGCGTGGCAGTCCTCGCACCCGCGCAGGTGGTCCTGGACGGCCCGTCGCTCGTCCTCCTCCAGCGCGCCGAGCAGATAGGCGCCCAGGTCGGGCACGGCGGCACGGCACGTCACGTCGTCACCCCCCGCTCGATCAGGGCCAGCTTGAGCGCCCGCAGCGCGTAGTAGCAGCGGGACTTCACCGTGCCCGGCGGGATGCCGAGGACGGCGGCTGCCTCGGTCACGCTGCGCCCGCGGTAGTAGGTCTCCACGATCACCGCCCGGTGTTCCGGGGACAGCGAGCCGAGCGCGTCGGTCACCACGATCCGGTCCAGCGCCCCGGCCAGGTCGTCCAGCGCGGGGACGGAGGCCAGCTCGGCCTCGGAGACCTCGGCCGGGCGGGCCCGCCGGGCGCGGTGGGCGTCGATGGCCACGTGGTGGGCCACGGTGAACAGCCACGGCCGGACCGGTGAGGCCTCGGGGTCCAGCTCGTCGAGGTGCCGCCAGGCCCGCACGAGGGTCTCCTGGACGACGTCCTCGGCCCGGGCGCGGTCCCCGCCGCACAGCCGCAGCGCGTAGGCCAGCAGGGCGGGCGCGTGCGCGTCGTAGAGCGCGCGCAGGGTGCGCTCGCGCGTCTCCGCCCCGCGCGCCCGCATCAGCCGGTGCGGACCGGCCCGCGGCCGGTCCGCCGGAGGGTCCGCTCCCGGGCCCGGACGACGGCGACGCAGACCAGCACCGCCGCGCCCACGGCCTCCACCCACACGCTGGGCCAGAACAGCGTCGCCTCGCTCGACTCGTGGAACCCGAGGAGGCCCACCCGGACCGACAGCACCAGCCCGCCCAGGGTGCCGAGCTGGAGCAGGGCGCCCAGGCCGGCGGCGAGCGGGAGCCAGCGCGCCGGGGCGGCCAGCACGGCGATGCCGACGAAGGTCGCGGCGATCGCCTGGAGCAGGAACAGCGGTCCGATCCAGGGGATCGAGCCGTAGCCGGCGTCCCACAGGTACAGGTGGATGCCGGCGGTCGCACCGAGCAACGCGGCGCCGGCCACCCGGCCGGCGACGAGCAGCGGCCCCGGCACCGCCGGGCGGGGACGGCTCATGGCGCACTCCTTCCGGAGCGGGCGGTCAGTATGCGGGCAGCGCGGCCGGTGCGGCCGTCTCGGTGACCTTGGTGCCGTCGGGGGTCACGACCCACCAGACGCCCTGCACGCCCTGGCCGGTCGTGTCGCCGGGGGCGGCGTCGCCCTGCCAGTGGTAGAGCGGCCAGCCCTCCAGGGTCACCTGCCGCGTGCCGTCGTCCCGGGTGATCGTGCCGATCGCGCCGGTGACGCCGTCCACGGCCGGACTGTCGGACTCGGCGACCACCGCGGGCCAGGCCTGCAGGCACGGGCCGGAGCAGCTGCTGGTCCCGGAGCCGGGGGTGTCCCTGTCGAAGACGTAGACGGTCATCCCCTGGCCGTCGACGACGACGGTGCCCAGGTCGGTGTCCGCGGTCGCGAGGAGGGCGTCCGCGGCGGGCTCGGCGGCCGCGGACGACGCCTCGGACGACGCTCCGGCCGAGGACCCCGCGGCGCCGGCCGTGCCGCCGTCGTCGGATCCGCAGCCGGCGAGCACGAGGACGCCGACGGTCAGGATGCGGGGGAGGACGGACGATCTCCGCATGGGGGGCTCCCTCCGCTGGGCGACCCGCCGCGACGGGGGCCGACACCAGGGAGCACGGCTCCGGGGGCGGATCGGTTCACCGGGCCCGCCGCGACCTCAGCGCGGGCGCAGCTCGGCCACCGAGTCCACGAGGTACCCGACCTCCTCGGCGGTGTTGTAGTGCATGAGCCCCAGCTGCACCGCCCCGCCCTCCTCGTTCACGCCGAGGGCGTCGAACAGCTCGCGCGCGTAGAAGTCGCCGTCCCAGGCGCAGATGCCGCGGCGGTTGAGCTCGACGGCGACCTGGCGCGGGCGCATGCCGGCGACCGTGAACGACAGCGTCGGCGTGGTCTGCGTGGCCGGGCCGAGCACCTGCACGTGGCGCATGGCGCGCAGCGCCTGGTCCAGCCACTCGAACAGGCCGCTCTCGTAGGCGGTGACCGCGGCCATCGAGGTGCGCAGCCGGTCGCGGCGCGAGCCGGTGCCCTCCTCGCTCAGCCCGGCCAGGTGCTCGACGGCCGCGGTGACCCCGGCGAGCAGCTCGAAGGCCACCATCCCGCTCTCGAAGCGGTCGGGTACCCGGTCCGGCACGGGCAGCAGCTTCTCGGGGCGCAGCTCGGCCAGCAGCCCGGGGTCGGCGACCACCGCGCCCACGCGCGGCCCGCACCAGCGGTCGGCGGCGACGGCCAGGAAGTCCGCGCCGAGCGCCGCCTGGTCCAGCAGCCCGTGCGGAGCGGCGTGGACGCCGTCCACGAACACCAGGGCACCGACCTCGTGCGCCCGCCGGGCGATGGCCGCGACGTCGGGCCGGGTGCCCAGGGCGCTGCTCGCGGCCGTGACGGCGACCAGCCGGGTGCGCGGGCCGACCAGCTCGTCGTACTGCCAGTCCGGGAGCTCGCCGGTCTCGATGTCCACCTCGGCCCAGCGGACCAGCACGTTGCGGCCGGCGGCCAGCTGCACCCAGGGGCGGATGTTGGCGTCGTGGTCGAGCCGGCTGACCACGATCTCGTCGCCGGGGTGCCAGGTGCGGGCCAGCGCCCGGGCCATCGTGTAGGTGAGCGCGGTCGTGCTGGCGCCGAGGACGACGCCGGTGGAGACCCCGCCGACGAGGTCGGCGACGGCGGCGCGGGCGCTGGCGACCAGGCCCTCCGCGCGGGCCGACGACGGGAAGACCCCGCCCCGGTCGGCGACCGGGACGCGCATGGCCTGCGCCACCGCGAGCACGACGCTCTCCGGCACCAGCGCGCCGGCCGGCCCGTCGGCGTGCACCAGCCCGTCGGACAGGCCCGGGAACAGCCCGCGGACACGGGCGACGTCCAACCGCCCATCCCCCGGTCCCATGGCCTTCGACCCTAGACGCTGACCCAGGGGGCGGAGCACCGCTCCCGGGCACCCGGCGGGCTCGCGCCGCGACGGGGGAGGATGGGGACATGACCGCACCGGGACACGGGAGTGAACGCGCGCAGCAGGTGGTCGTCGTCGGCCCCGACGGCCGGCCGGTGGGCACGATGCCCCTGCCGCAGGCACCCGACGGAGGCGGCGCCGGCACCGACGGCGAGGCCACCATCGGCGACATGGTGGAGCAGCCGGCCAAGGTGATGAGGATCGGCACGATGATCAAGCAGCTGCTCGAGGAGGTCCGCGCGGCGCCGCTGGACGACGCCAGCCGCAACCGGTTGCGCGACATCCACGCGAAGTCCATCCGCGAGCTGGAGGAGGGCCTGGCGCCCGAGCTGCGGGACGAGCTGGAGCGGATCACGCTGCCGTTCAGCGAGGGCGAGACCCCGTCGGACGCCGAGCTGCGGATCGCCCAGGCGCAGCTGGTCGGCTGGCTGGAGGGCGTCTTCCACGGCATCCAGACCGCGCTGTTCGCCCAGCAGATGGCCGCCCGCGCGCAGCTGGAGGAGATGCGCCGGCGCGCGCTGCCCGGGGGCCCGTCCGCGTCCGGACCGCAGCCGCCCGACCTGCGCCCGGGCGGGGGTCAGTACCTCTGACGGGTGGCTCCCGTCGCACCATCGGGTGACCCCCGTGCGCTGCGGAGCGTGACCGGCCGCAGCCGGGTCACTCCCGGCGTCCGCGGCCGGGAGCGCCGGCCAGGACGACCGGAGGAACAGTGACCACGGAGCAGCAGGCGACGACCGCGACGACGCGGCGGGGCGGCACCACCAACGGCATGGGCGTGGGCGGGTTCGTGACGGGGCTCGTGGGGCTGGCCCTGTCCTGGGTGGTCCCCCTCGTCGGGATCATCCTCGGCGTGCTGGGCATCGTGCTCGGCGGCGTCGGCGTCTCGCAGGGCCGGCGGCGCGGCACCCCCACCGGCCTGGCGACGGCGGGCGTGGTGCTCGGCGTGCTGGCGGTGGTCGCCGCGGTCGTCGTCGTGTGGGCGGTCACCGCGTCGCTCACCTGAGGACGCACGAACGGCGCCGTCCCCGCTGGGGACGGCGCCGTTCGCGTGCGGCCTCCCTCAGACGCGGAAGCCGCGGACGGCGCCCTCCAGCTCCCCGCTCATCCGGGCCAGCTCGGCGGCCGCGCGCTGCGCGTCGGCGACCCGCTGGTTGGTCTCCTCCGTGCCCGCCGCGAGCCCGGTGATCGCCGTGGCGATGTCCCGGGAGCCGCCGGCGGCCTCGGCCACGTTGCGGTTCATCTCGTTGGTGGTGGCGGTCTGCTCCTCGACCGCCGCGGCGATGGTGGCCTGGAAGTCGTTGATCTCCCCGATGACCGACGAGATCTGACCGATCGCCTCGACCGCACCGGCGGTGTCGGCCTGGATGGCCTCCACCCGGCGGCTGATGTCCTCGGTGGCCCGCGCCGTCTCCTGCGCCAGCTCCTTGACCTCGGAGGCGACGACCGCGAAGCCCTTGCCCGCCTCGCCGGCGCGGGCGGCCTCGATGGTGGCGTTGAGCGCCAGGAGGTTCGTCTGCTCCGCGATCCCGTTGATCAGCTTCACCACGGTGGCGATCTCCTGCGAGGAGTCCCCGAGCTTGCCGACCGTGCGCGTGGTGTTCTCGGCGACGCCGACGGCCTGACCGGCCACCCGCGCGGCCGCCGTCGCGTTCTGCGCGATCTCCCGGATCGCGGTCTCCATCTGGGAGGAGCCGGTGGCGACCGTGTCCACGCTCGAGGCCACCTCACCGGCCGACGCCACGACCACGCCGGCCTGACCGGCCGCCGTCCGCGCGTTGTCGGCGATCGCGTCGGCCGCGGCGGTGAGCTTCTGCGAGGCGCTGCCCAGCCGCTGCGCCGAGTCCCCGACCAGGGTCAGGACGCCGCCGATGGAGTCGAGGGTGCGGTCCAGGGAGCGGGCCACCTCGCCGATCTCGCCGCCGCCGGTCTCCCCGACGCGGGT
Source organism: Geodermatophilus sp. CPCC 206100 (assembly GCF_048569675.1). Classification (NCBI taxonomy): domain Bacteria; kingdom Bacillati; phylum Actinomycetota; class Actinomycetes; order Geodermatophilales; family Geodermatophilaceae; genus Geodermatophilus; species Geodermatophilus sp. CPCC 206100. Next base: position 88,919 of record NZ_JAQISV010000013.1, on the reverse strand, counting down.
GCTCAGGTCGCCGGCGGCCACCTGGTCGAGGACCTCGCGGACCCGCTGCACGGGCCGGGTCACCGAGCGGACCAGCAGCAGGGCGAGGACGACGGAGACGAGCAGCCCGAGGACGACGAGGACGACGGTCAGCGTGCGGGCGGTCGTGTAGTCCGCCCGGGCCGCCGCGGCCGTGTCCGCCGCGACCGCGGCCTGCGCCTCGGTGGCCGCGCGGAAGGCCTCGACGGCCGTGCCCTCGAACCCCTTCATCGTGCCGATGGTGGCCGCCGCGGCCGCCATGTCCGCGCGGCCGAGGTGGCCCTGCAGCTCGCCCTGCAGCCGGAAGTACTCGGTCGCGGCCGCCCGGTAGGCGGCGACGTGCTCGGCCACACCCGGGGCCAGCGGCTGCTGCGCGACGACGTCGCCCTGCGCCTCGAGGGCCTCCTGCGCGTCCGTGGCGAAGCCACGGTCGATCGCGTTGACCTCCGGGCCGGCGCTGACGATGAGGGAGCGCGCCGAGAACGCCTCGTGCGTCCACCAGGCGACCTGCAGCTCCTCCAGCGCCTCGAGCGGGACGGTGCCCTCGGCGTACACCCGCTCGGCGCTGTCGCTGAGCACGCCCATGCGCTGCACGCCGATGACCCCGACGGTCAGAGTGGTGAGGGCGACGACGAGGATCGCGCCGAGCAGCCGGCCGCGCAGGCCGACGCGGGCGAACGGGGTGGAGCTCCCCTCCACTGCGGAGGGGGGTACCTGGTGGCGTGCGGCGTCCATGCCGGGTCTCCTGGGGTGTCGAGCGAGCTGGCCGGTCCCGTGGTGCCGGTCCCGCGGGGACTGTCGGCGGGATCCGCTCGCTCTTGAGCCGTAACCCGGATGTGGTGTGGCTGGGGACACGTGGTGCGGGGGAGGCGGTCCCCGCGCGCCGCGTCCGGACTCAGAGGGCGGCGAGGAAGGCCGCGACCCCGTCGTCGTCGTTGCCGCCGGTCACGTCGGTCGCCGCCGCCAGCAGGTCGGGGTGTGCGTGCTCCATGGCCACCGCGCGCCCGCCGGCCTCGCGGACCCAGTCGAAGGCGGCGATGTCGTTGGGCATGTCACCGAACACGACGACGTCCTCGGGTCCGACCCCGTGCGCCGCCGCGACCTTGGCCAGGCCGGTGGCCTTGGTGACGCCGAGCGCCGAGATCTCGGCCAGGGCGTCGCTGGAGGAGTTCGTGACGGTGGCCCGGTCGCCGACGACGGACTCGACCAGCGCGACGAACTCGTCCCGGCCCAGCGTCTCGTGGCGGGCCAGCAGCTTGGCCACCGGGGCGGCGACCATCTCCGCCAGGGTGGCGACGCCCACGCCCGGCGCGTCGACGTCCCACCGGGGCTGGTAGACCGGCTCGTGCCGGAACTCGAGGCCGTACTCGACGGCGAACCAGGTGTCGGGCTGGTGGCGCCGCAGCCCGGCGGTCACCTCCTGCAGCACCTCGGGTGCCAGGGCGTCCTCGTCCAGGATCTCGAAGCTCGCCAGGTCGAGCAGGACGGCGCCGTTGCAGCACACGGCGGTGCCGTGGCCGAGCACCTCGCGGATGCGGGTCATCCAGCGCGGCGGCCGCCCGGTCGCCAGCACGACCGGGACGCCGTCGGCCCGCCAGCGCTCCAACTCGGCCACGGTCGCCGCGCTGACCGTGTCGTCCCCGCGCAGCAGCGTGCCGTCCATGTCGCTGGCGATGAGCCGCGGTCGCCAGTCAGACACCCGGAGCCTCCCCGTCGAGGACCAGCGCCTCCAGGTAGCGGGCGACCCCGTCGGCGTCGTGCCCGCTGGTGACCAGCGGCGTGGTGGCCCGGACGTCGGGGTGCGCGTTGGCGACCGCCACCGCCCGCCCGCCGGCATCGCGGACGGCCTGCAGCATCGGCAGGTCGTTGGGCATGTCGCCGAAGACGAGGACGTCGCCGAACCCCACCCCGTAGCGCTCCAGCGCGATGGCCAGCCCGGTGGCCTTGGTGATCCCCGGGGGCAGCACCTCGATGAAGCCGAGGCCGGCGTGGGTCACCTCGGCGTCGACCGGGTCGACCACGTCGCGGGCGCGGGCCAGCAGCTCGTCCTGGCCGAGGGTCGACGAGCGCAGGAACACCTTGAGCACGGCGCCGGCGGGCAGCACCTGGTGGCGGGGCAGCAGGTGCGCCGGCTCGGGATAGGGCCACTCGAAGCCGTGCTGCACCCGCAGCGGGGAGCGGGCCTCGCTCTGCTCGGCGGCGTCCTCGACGGCGACGATCAGCTCGCCGGCGACCGCCTCGATCCGCTCGATGACCGCGGTGGCCTGCGCGCGCGGCAGCCCCACGGTGCGCAGCACCTCGTTGCGCTCCAGGTCGACGACGAACCCGCCCTGCGCGAGAACGGCGATGCCGCGCCCGTCCAGCGCGCCGCGCACGCTGTCCAGCAGCCGGGGACCGCGGCCGGTGACGCCGACGACCGGGATCCCGGCGTCCCAGCAGGCGGTGAGCGCCGCCCGGGTGCGCGGGCTGACCTCGCCGCCGGAGGTCAGCAGCGTGCCGTCGAGGTCGCTGGCCACCAGCTTCGGCCGCCACGGACCGAGGTCGCCCAGGTCGACGACGACGTCGGACCCCGCGGAGCCGCCGAACGCCGGCAGCACCGCGGGTCGGTCAGCGCTCATGCGACCGGCGCCGGAGCCGCCAGCGACATGCCCGGGGTGAGGAGCTCGTGGCCACCCAGCCAGGGCCGCAGCGCCACCGGCACGTGCACCGAGCCGTCGGCGCGCTGGTGCACCTCGAGCAGGCAGGCGATGGTGCGGGCGATGGCGCACAGCGTGCCGTTGAGCGTCGCCGCGACCTGGTTGCGCCCGGCCTCGTCCTTGTAGCGGATGTTCAGCCGCCGGGCCTGGAACGTCGTGCAGTCCGAGGTGCTGGTCAGCTCCCGGTAGGTGTTCTGGGTGGGGAACCACGCCTCGATGTCGTACTTGCGGGCGGCGCTGGTGCCCAGGTCGCCGGCGGCGATGTCCACCACGCGGTAGGGCAGCTCCAGCGCCTGGAGGAACTCCTCCTCCCACGCCAGCAGCCGCAGGTGCTCCGCGGCGGCCTCCTCGGGCCGGCAGAAGCTGAACATCTCGACCTTGTCGAACCAGTGCACGCGGATGATGCCGCGGGTGTCCTTGCCGTAGGACCCGGCCTCGCGGCGGAAGCAGGAGGACCAGCCGGCGTAGCGGCGGGGGCCGCCGGCCAGGTCGAGCACCTCGTCCTTGTGCATCCCGGCCAGCGCCACCTCGGAGGTGCCGACCAGGTACAGGTCGTCGCGCTCGACGCGGTAGACCTCCTCGTCGTGCTCGCCGAGGAAGCCGGTGCCCTCCATGGCCTCCGGCCGCACCAGGGCCGGCGCGACGACGGGGGTGAACCCGGCCGCGACGGCGCGGGTGATGGCCAGCTGGACCAGCGCGAACTCCAGCAGCGCGCCGGGCCCGGTGAGGAAGTAGAAGCGGGCGCCGGAGACCTTGGCGCCGCGCTCGATGTCGATGGCCCCGAGCAGCTCGCCGATCTCCACGTGGTCGCGGACCGGGAAGTCGTAGGCGGGCACCTCGCCGACCGTGCGCAGGGTGACCGCGTCGTCCTCACCGCCGGGCGGGACCCCGTCGTGGACGACGTTGGCGATGCGCAGGTGGGCCGCGCGCAGCGCGGCGTCGGCGGTGCGCAGCGCCTCCTCGGCCTGCTTCACCTGCGCGGCGAGGGCCTGGGCGCGCTCCAGGACGGCGGGCCGCTCCTCGGGCGTGGCCTTCTTGACCGCCTGCGAGGCGGTCTTCTGCTCGGCGCGCAGGTCGTCGGCGCGCTTGACCGCCTCGCGGCGCGCGGCGTCGGCGGCGAGGAGGTCGTCGACCCGGGACTCGTCGGCCCCGCGGGCGCGCTGGCTGGCCTTGACGAGGTCGGGGTGCTCACGCAGCTGCCGCAGGTCGATCACGCACCGATCGTAGGTGGCCGGGCGGACGCGGCCTCGGCCACGCGGGGCGCGCCACCCCCTCGGGCGAGATCGCCGATGTCGCACGGTTGCGGGCGCCGGGGCGTGCGAGATCGGCGATCTCGCCGGGAGGGGGGATGCGGGACACTGGGCTCATGCGCTTCCTCGGCGGCACCCGCCCGGCGACCGACCTCACCTACGCGGACGTCTTCATGGTGCCCAACCACTCGACGGTGGGCTCCCGGCTCGAGGTGGACCTGACCACGCCCGACCGGGTGGGGACGACGATCCCGGTCGTCGTCGCCAACATGACCGCGATCTCCGGCCGCCGGATGGCCGAGACCGTCGCGCGGCGCGGCGGCCTCGCGGTGCTGCCGCAGGACATCCCCACGGACGTCGTCGGCGAGGTCGTCTCGTGGGTGAAGACCCGGCACCCGGTCTACGACACCCCGATCACGCTGTCGCCGACCTCGACGGTGGCCGAGGCGCTCGCGCTCATGCACAAGCGCGCGCACGGCGTCGTGGTCGTGGTCGACGACGCGCACCGCCCGCTCGGGGTCGTCACCGACGGCGCCTGCCAGGGCGTGGACCGGTTCAGCCAGCTGGTGCAGGTGATGACCGAGCCGCTGACCATCCCTGCCGGCACCGACCTGCCCAAGGTCTTCGACGTCCTCTCCGACGAGCGGGTCAACGCCGCGCCGGTGACCGAGGGCGACCGGCTGGTCGGCATCGTCACGCGCAAGGGCGCCCTGCGCTCGGCGATCTACCTGCCCGCGGTCGACGCCGACGGCCGGCTGCTCACGTCCGCCGCCGTCGGGATCAACGGGGACGTGGCCGGCAAGGCCGGGTCGCTGCTGGCCGCCGGGGTCGACGTGCTGGTGGTCGACACCGCGCACGGGCACCAGGAGAAGGCGGTGGAGGCGGTGCGGGCGGTGCGGTCGGTCGCCGGGTCCGCGCCGGTCGTGGCCGGCAACGTGGTCACCGCCGAGGGCACCCGCGACCTGATCGAGGCCGGGGCGGACGTCGTCAAGGTGGGCGTCGGCCCCGGCGCCATGTGCACCACCCGGATGATGACCGGCGTCGGCCGGCCGCAGTTCTCCGCCGTCGAGGAGTGCGCGGCCGCCGCCCGGGAGCTGGGCCGGCACGTGTGGGCCGACGGCGGTGTCCGCCACCCCCGCGACGTGGCGCTGGCGCTGGCCGCCGGCGCGGCCAACGTGATGGTCGGCTCCTGGTTCGCCGGCACCTACGAGAGCGCCGGCGACATCCACGACGACGGCTCCGGCCGGCTGTACAAGGAGTCGTTCGGCATGGCCTCCGCGCGGGCGGTCAAGGCCCGGACTGCGGCGCAGAGCGGCTTCGAGCGGGCCCGCGCCGGGCTGTTCGAGGAGGGCATCAGCTCCTCGCGGATGTACCTCGACCCGGCCCGCCCCGGCGTCGAGGACCTCGTCGACCAGATCGTCGCCGGGGTGCGCTCGTCGTGCACCTACGCCGGCGCCCGCACCGTCGACGAGCTGCACGAGCGCGCGGTGCTGGGGGTGCAGAGCGCGGCCGGCTACGAGGAGGGCCGGCCGCTGCCGACGAGCTGGTGAGGCGGCGCCGGTGAGGCCGCTGCCGCAGCCGGTCTTCGAGCAGCTGGTCGCCGAGGCGCTCGACGAGGTCCCGGCCGAGCTGATGGAGCTCCTCGACAACGTCGTCGTCCTCGTCGAGGACCGCAACGCCGAGGAGCCTGAGCTGCTCGGGCTCTACGACGGCTACGCGCTGACCGAGCGCGGCTGGCACTACGGCGGGGCGCTGCCGGACCGGATCATGATCTACCGCGAGGCGATCTGCGACATCTGCTCCACGGCCGAGGAGGTCAGGGAGGAGGTCACGATCACCGTCGTCCACGAGATCGCGCACCACTTCGGCATCGAGGAGGACCGCCTCCACGAGCTCGGCTGGGGCTGAAGCCGGCGGTTTCCGTGACAACCGCCGGGATGGGCCTCGCGTAACCTCGGCCGACGTGGCTGACGTCAGGGGCTCGGGGCTGCCGATCAAGATGCTGCACGACCGCGTCCTGGTCGCGCTGCGCAAGGAGGACGGCGAGCGGCGGTCGACCGGCGGCATCCTCATCCCGGCCACCGCCCAGGTCGCCAAGCGGCTGGTGTGGGGCGAGGCGCGCGGTGTCGGCGCCAGCGTGCGGCAGGTGAAGGTCGGCGACCAGGTGCTGTTCTCCCCCGAGGACCAGCACGAGGTCGAGGTGCACGGCGAGGAGCTGATCATCCTCCGCGAGCGGGACGTGCACGCCGTCGCCGCCGAGCGCATCGAGGAGTCCACCGGCCTCTACCTCTGAGGCCGACGGCGCGCCGCCGAGCGCGCCCTGACCCGCGGCGCCGCCGGCGGGATGCGTGGGGACCGTTGTCGCTCATCGACAACCGGACCGTGTCCCAGCGTGCATCCCAGCCAATGACCGGGCCGGAGACGACTGTCACAGTCCTCGCATGCGCAGCGCGGGGATTCGAGACGACCGGTGACCGACGCCCTGATCGACGTCCACAGCCACATCTACCCGCCGGCGCTGGTCCGCTACCTGCGCGGGCGCGCGGAGCCGCCGTTCATCCGCGACGTCGACGGCGCCCCGCGGTTCTGCCTGTTCCCCGGCGACCGGGGCGTCCTCATGACGCCGGAGTTCACCGACCTCGACGCCAAGCTCGCCTTCATGGCCGACGCCGGCATCACCCACGCGGTCCTGTCCCCCGGGAACCCGTGGCTGGACCTGCACCCCGGCGCCGCGAGCGTCGAGCTGGCCCGGGAGGTCAACGCCGAGCTCGCCGAGATGGCGCGCTCCGCGCCGGACCGGGTCTGGGCGATGGGCCTGCTGCCCAACTCCACGGTGGCGTCGGCGATCGCCACGCTGGCGGACCTGGCGGCGCTGCCGGAGACGGTCGGCGTCATGGTGGGCACCAGCATCTGCGGGCACCCGCTCGACGCCCCCGCGCTCGGCGAGTTCTGGGCGGCCGCGGCCGAGGTGCGGCTCCCGGTGTTCGTCCACCCGGGGGCCGGGCTGGCGCCCGAGGCGACGCGGGGGTTCGGTCAGGCCCTCACCCTGTCGCTGGCCTTCCCCTTCGAGACGACGGTCGCCGTGGCCCGGCTGGTGCTCGCCGGCGTGTTCGAACGCTCCCCCGGCCTGCGCGTCGTGGCCGCCCACGGTGGCGGTGCGCTGCCCTTCCTGGCCGGACGCCTCCGGCGGGCGCTGGAGGCCGAGCAGCCGGGCGACCAGTCCGTCGTCCGGAGCCTGCCGGAGCGGGCTCCCGGCCTCTACGTCGACTCCATCCTCTTCTCCCCGGTGAGCCTGCGGCTCTGCGCTGACGTCCTGGGGACCGATCGGGTGCTCTTCGGCACCGACCACCCGTTCCCGATCGCCGACCCGCGGGGCTCGGCCATCGACCTCGCCGACGCCGTCGGCGGCGAGGACTACGAGCGGGTCGCCAGTCGCAATGCCGTCGAGCTCTTCGGGCTGTCGCTCGAGCAGCCCACCGACGTCGAGTGCACCTCCGCCGCCGTTCCCAGAGGAGATGGGTCATGACCAGGAAGAAGCAGCCGGCCGAGCCGCCGGAGCCGTCCCCGGCGGCGGACGGGCAGCCGCCGGCCCCCGCCGACGACGCCGTCTCGATCCTCTACGACGTCGACGACCGCCCGTCGCCGCCGAAGCTGGTCCTGTTCGGGTTCCAGCACGTCATCGTGGCCTTCGCGGCGATGATCGGCGTCCCCCTGACCTTCGCCGCGGCCGTCGGGCTGGACCCCACCGAGGAGCGGGTCCTGGTCTCCGGCGTGCTCATCGCGGCCGGGATCGCGACGTTCGTCCAGTCCCTGGGCATCGGGCCGCTCGGCGCCCGGCTGCCCATCGTCAACGCCGCCACGTTCAAGTTCATCGGGCCGATGCTGGTCGCCTACAAGGCCGGCGGGTTCCCGGCGCTCTACGGGGCCGCGCTCATCAGCGGCCTGATCACGTCGTTCCTCGGCTTCTTCGCCGGCTTCCTCCGGCGGCTGTTCACCCCGTTCCTCATCGGCTGCTTCCTCGTCGTCATCGGCGTGAGCCTGATGCCGATCGGCCTCCGCAACTTCCTCTCGGTGGGCCGGCCCTACGAGGGCTCGGGCAGCGCCCTGCTGGTCGGCGCGGTGACCCTGGTCGTCATCGCGGCGCTCGGCTGCCTCGGCTCGAAGCTCCTGCGCCCGATCTCGGTGCTCCTCGGCTTCGCGGTGGGCTACGCCCTGGCGGCCGTCGTCGGCCTGGTGGACTTCGACGGCGTCCGCGACGCCCCGTGGTTCGGCTTCGTGACGCCCTTCGAGCTCGGCACGCCGTCGTGGCCCGGGGTCGCGGTGGTGGTCGCGATGACCGTCGTCTACCTGGCGACCTTCATCGAGACGCTCGGGGACTCCACGGCCGTCGCCACGATCCTCAACAAGCGGGTGACCTCCCGTCAGCTGCGCGGGGCCCTGATCGTCGACGGGCTCGGCGGCCCGCTCGCGGGCGTGACCAGCGGCCTGCCCATGACCACGTACGGCCAGAACGTCGGCCTGATCCGCCTCACCGGGATCGGCAGCCGGTACGCCGTGGCCACAGGCGGCGCGATCATGGTCCTCTTCGGGCTGGTGCCCAAGTTCGCCGCGCTCATCGCGGCGATGCCCGCCCCGGTCCTCGGCGCCGGACTGATCATGACCTTCGGCATGATCGCCAGTGAGGGCGTCCGCCGGCTCGCCGCGAGCATGGCCGCCCCGCGCAACGCCACCGTGCTCACCCTCGGCCTGGCACCGGCGGTCGGCCTGCACGCCATCTCGCCGGACCTGCTCCAGCAGCTGCCCGAGGTGATCCGCCCGCTGCTGTCGGACCCCATGGTCGCGGGCCTGCTCATGGTCCTCGTCGCCCAGTTCGTCCTCCCCGGGCGACGCCGGGAGCCGGCCGAGGCGGACCTCTCCACGGCGGCAGAGTCGCCGGCGGTGCCCGCCGGGCAGGCGCCGGCCGTGGACGCCGAGCGCCCGGCGTCCAACGGGCACGGCACCCTGCCCCCGCCCGCGCGGGCCGGCTCCGAGGACGGCACGCCCACCGGGGACCACAGGTAGCAGGGGTGCTGGGTTCAGCGTCCCCCCGCGTCGAGGACCTGCCCCTGGTCACGGGCCAGGGGCGGTTCCTCGACGACCTGGGGAACGACGCCCTCGCGGTGGCCTTCGTCCGCAGTCCGCATGCGCACGCGCGGATCCTCGCCATCGACGTCGACGCAGCCCTGGACGTCGACGGCCTGGCGGCCGTCTACACCTGGGAGGACCTCCCGGGCCGGGCCGCGCAGCCCATCCCGGTGAGCCTGCCGCACCCGGGACTGACGGCGCCCCGGACCGGGTTCGCGCTGGCCAGGGACGAGGTCAACCACCTCGGGGAGCCGGTCGTGATGGTCGTCGCCCGGGACCGGTACCTCGCCGAGGACGCCGCGGCGCGGATCGAGGTCACCTACGAGCCACTCCCGCCCGTGGTCGGCGTGGACGCGGCCCGCGCCGCGGCCCGGACCGTGCACCCGGACGTGCCCGACAACGTCGCGGGCGTGATCCACCAGCAGTGCGGGGACGTCGAGGAGGCGCTGGCGCGCGCTCCGCACGTCCTGGAGTTCGACCTCACCGTGGAGCGCAGCCTCGCCGCTCCCCTCGAGGGCCGCGGGGTCCTCGCCCGGCCCGGCCCCGAGGACGGGCGCCTCGTGGTCCACACCTCCACCCAGGTCGCCCACGCGGTGCGCGCGGTCGTGGCCCACCTGCTGGAGCTGCCGCAGACCGCCGTCGACGTGGTCACCCCGGACGTGGGCGGGGGCTTCGGCCTCAAGGGCGTGCGCCCGTGGCCGGAGGAGGTCCTCGTGCCCCTGGCCGCCCGGCTCCTGGGCCGGCCGGTGAAGTGGGTGGAGGACCGGCGGGAGAACTTCATCGCCAGCGCGCAGGAACGGGCCCAGCAGCAGCACGTGCGGGTGGGGTTCGACGACACCGGCCGGGTCCTGGGCTACGAGATCGACATCTGGCACGACATCGGCGCCTACTCCCAGTACGGGCTGGTCGTCTCGCAGAACACCTCCTCCCACCTGCTCGGCCCCTACGCCGTCCCGGCCAAGCGGGCGACGGTCACGGCCCTGTACACGAACCTGGTGATGGTGGCCCCCTACCGCGGAGCCGGCCGGCCCGAGGCCACCTTCGCCGTGGAGCGGATGATGGACCGGGTCGCCGACCACCTCGGCCTGGACCGGGCCGCGGTGCGCGAGGTCAACCTGATCCCCGCCGACCGGCTGCCCTACCGCCACGGGTTCCGCGGCCAGGACGGCCGGGAGGTCGTCTACGACTCCGGGGACTACGCCCGGGCGCTGCGGACGCTGAAGGAGCTCGTCGGCTGGGACGACTTCGGGTGCGTCCGGGACCGGGCCCGCGCGGAGGGGCGCACAGTCGGCATCGGGATGGCCGCCTACGTGGAGAACACCGGGCTGGGCCCCTACGAGACGGCGTCCCTGCAGGTGCACCCCAGCGGCCGCGTCACCGTGGCGACCGGCATCACCAGCCAGGGGCAGGGGCACCGGACGGCGCTGGCCCAGGTGGTCGCCGCCGAGCTGGGCGTCGACCTGGCCGACATCGAGGTGACGACCGGCGACACCCGTGCCGTCCGGTTCGGCGTCGGCACCTACGCCTCGCGGGGGGCCGTGCTGGCCGGCAACGCCGTCGCGCACGCCGCCCGGCAGGTCCGCGACAAGGCGATCCGCGTGGCCGCGGAGGCGCTCGAGGTCGATCCGGTCGACCTGGAGGTGGCCGACGGCGCCGTGCGCGTGAAGGGCTCCCCCGGGACGGCCGTGCCGCTGGCCACCGTCGCCGTGCTCACCAACCCGCTCCGCTCCGCCTTCGACGGGGAGGCGCGCCGGGCGGCGCCCTTCGCGCACCCGCTGGACGAGGACGTCGCGCCCATCGCGGACGGGTCCCCGCCCGGCCTGGAGGCGGTCGGCGTCCACTCGCCGGTCCGTCCGACCTTCGCCTACGGGATGCACGCCGTCGTCGTCGAGACCGACCCGGCGACGGCGGAGATCCGGATCCTGCGGTACTGCGTCGTGCACGACTGCGGCCGGGTCATCAACCCGCTGATCGTCGAGGGCCAGATCCACGGGGGCGTGGCGCAGGGCGTCGGCGGCGCGCTCTACGAGCGGATGGCGTACGACGCGGACGGGCAGCTGCTCAACGCCTCGTTCATGGACTTCCTCATGCCCTACGCCTCCGAGGTCCCGGCGGAGATCGAGATCGACCACCTGGAGAGCCCCTCACCGCTGAATCCGCTCGGCCTCAAGGGCGCCGGGGAGGCCGGCGTCATCCCATCGGCCGCGGCCATCGCCGCCGCGATCGAGGACGCCGAGGGGCTGCGCATCGACGCGATGCCGCTGAGCCCCACCGAGCTGTTCGGTCTCCGGCAGCGCCGCGCGGCCGGGGAGACCGAGCCCGTGCGCCGAGGGCGGGCCTGACCCGGGGAGGATGCGCGCAGGTGCCCCCGGCCGGAAGCGAGGCGCGATGAACAACGAGGTGGTGGTCGCCGACCTCCTCGACCTGCCGACCCTGGCCGGCACCAGCGTGGTCGCCGGGGCGGCGGGGCTGGACCGGCCGGTGCGCAACGTCAGTGTCGTGGCCGGCTCGGAGATCACCCAGTGGGTCAAGCCGCGGGCGGCCCTGTTCTCCACCGGCCACCCGCTCCGCGAGCACCAGGCCGACATGCCGCAGGTCATCCGGGAGCTGGACGAGCGATCGGTGGCCTGCATCGCCATCCGGCTCGGCCGGTACCTCGACGACTTCCCGCCCGGCCTGCTGGAGACCGCGGAGGAGCTGCGGCTGCCGGTCATCCGGCTCACCGACTCCTTCGCGTTCGACGACATCCTCATCGACGTCCTCCGGCGCATCAACGCCGGTCTGGTCGCCGACCTGGACCTGGCCGAGCGGGTGCACGCCGTCCTGGCCGACATCGTGATGAGCGGTGGGACCGCCGTCCGCGTGGCCAGCGAGGCCGCCCGGCTGTTCTCGGCCGAGGTGGCCCTGCTCGACGCCACCGGCGTGCCGATCGCCCCGCCCGCGCCGCAGTCCACCGCGCCGGCGGCCGACTGGCGGGTGCTGGAGTCGTCGGCCCGGGACCCGCGCACGGGGACCGAACCCGTGGAGTCGGTCGTGCTGCGCCTCGGCGGGCCCGTCGACCTGCTCGGCTACCTCACCGCGCGGCGCCGCGGGCGTCCGTTCAGCTCGGCCGAGGTGCGGGCACTGGAGCGGTCCGCGGCCGTCGCAGCGCTGGCGCTCGCGCAGCAGGCCGCCGTCCGGGACGTCGAGTCGCACTTCCAGAGCGAGATCCTCGGCCGGCTCCTGCGCGGCGAGTTCGACGACGCCGACGCCGCCGCGGCCCGCTTCAGCGAGCTCGGCTGGCGCCTGGACTGCCCGCTGGTCGTCGCGTCGATCGCGGTGTGGCCGTCGGAGGGCGGCCGGCAGCGGGGTCCGCGCGCCGCGCTGTGGCTGCGCTCCACCGGGCTGGCGCTGCTCCGCGAGTCCCTGCAGGGCCCGGGCAGCACGGGGGCCAGCGGAACGGTCGCCGACCAGCTCGCCGTCGTCGTCCCGGCCACGGAGACGGCCCGCCTCACCGGAGCGCTCCAGCGGGTGATCGACGGCTTCCACCGCCGTCCCGCCGAGGACCTGCGGCACGGCATCAGCGCGGGGCTGAGCGTCGAGTGCCGGGAGCTGCTGGACGCCCCGCGGGCGCTGCGCCAGGCGCAGGTGGCGGCCCGCGCGGCGCGGCGCCGGCCCGGACCGGCTCGACCGTGCGCCTTCTCGGAGCTGGGCGCCCTGGGCATGGTGCTGGCCGCCTCGTCCGACGAGGACGCCCCCCAGCTGGCCACCGACGTCCTCGCACCGCTGGACGCGCTCCCGGCACGGGAGGCGAACGGCCTGCTGACCACCCTGCGCGCGCTCGTCGTCGACAACATGACCCTGGCCGACGTCGCCCGGGCGCTGCACTGCCACTACAACACCGTCCGCCACCGGGCCCGCCGCCTCGAGGAGCTGCTGGGTCCGTTCTCCGCCGATGCCGACCTGCGCCTGAACCTCGCGCTGGCCCTCCGGCTGCAGGAGTTCGGCGCCGAGCGCGGCTGACCCGCGGGCGATGTCGAACCTCGACACCCGGACGGCTCGCCGCGGTGTGTCCTGCACCTTCCCGCCGTCCGGCCGCCCCTCCTAGCGTCGTGGCACGGGCACGCCGACACCGCGGGCCGAGGACCGCGAGGGGACGTCGATGACGATGGCGCCGGACCGCGCGCCCGGGGTCCTCGAGTGCGAGGGCTTCGAGCTGGTCGGTTACTGCGACCTGGGGAAGCGCCCCGGGTTCAAGCTGGCACTGACCGAGCGCGACGGTCGCTGGTTCCTCTACACCGGGCACCTCTGGGAGAGCGGCTGGTCGGTGGTGGACGTGACCGACCCCGCGGCCCCCCGGGTGGTCCACACGATGGCCGGGCCGGAGACCACGTGGACCATCCAGGTCCAGGCGGCGGACGGCCTGCTCGTCACCGCGCTGGAGCGGCCGGTGCCCGGCTGGGGCGTCCCCGAGGGCGCGCCGTACTCCGAGGGGGTCCTGCTCTGGGACCTCACCGGGGACCCGGCCGAGCCTGAGTTGGTCGGCGAGTGGCGGACCGGCTCGTACGGAACGCACCGCAACTTCTACGCCGGCGGACGCCACGCCTACCTCACGGCGGCCGGCCCCGACGTCGTGGGCCAGTGCCTGGTCATCCTCGACGTCTCCGATCCCGCGGCACCGAGGGAGGTGTCCCGCTGGGCGTGGCCCGACCAGCTCGCGGGGACCGGCGAGCCGCCGCTGGCCTACCTGCACGGCCCGGCCTACGTGTCGGGCGACCTCGCGTACCTGCCCTACGGCCGGGTCGGGCTGGTGGTCCTCGACGTCTCGGACGTCCGCTCCCCCCGCCTGGTCAGCGTCCTGGGGTTCGGGGACCTGGGGAGCTTCCTCGGCCTGCACTCGGCGGTGCCCATCCCGGAACGGGACCTCCTGGTCGTCAACAGCGAGGCGATCGAGGAGCACGGGCGGGAGGCGCTGAACTACGCGTTCGTCGTGGACGTCGCCGACCCGAGCCGCCCGCGAGTGCTCAGCTCGCTGCCCGTCCCCCGGCCCGGCCCCGGACTCCCCTACCCCAGCTACTACGACAAGGGCGGCCGGTTCGGCCCGCACAACCAGCACCACCACCAGGGCAACCCGGCGCACTTCCGCCTGCGCGAGCACGTGCTGATGACGTACTTCAACGCCGGTCTGCGGCTGTTCGACATCAGCGACGCCCGCGAACCGCGCGAGGTCGGCTGGTTCGTCCCCGAGGACCCGGCCGAACGCCGGGGCGTGCTGCCCACCGAGCTCGCCACCCAGTTCGAGGACGTCGTCGTCGACGCGCGCGGCTACGTCTACTGCACCGACAAGAACCACGGCGTCTTCGTCCTGCGCTACGCGCCGGGCCTGCGCTGACCCGGTCCGCACCCCTGCCCCGAGGAGTCCCGTGCCCGACGAGAAGCTCACCCAGGTCCTCCGGATCCACGCCGGTCGCCTGGTCGGCGACGGGGTGCCCGTGCCCGACGTGCAGGCCGCCGAGCGGGAGCTGGAGCGCTGGGACGACTGGTTCGGCTTCTGGGCCGACCGGGGCGCGGCGTACGAGCGGCTGGCGGACGAGGCGCTGGCCGCGGGGCACGACCTCACGGCCGGGCGGCTGCTCTGGTCGGGATCGCTGTCGTACCACTACGCCCAGTTCCTGTGGTGGCACGACCCGGTGCGGAAGACCGCGGGCCAGGAGGAGAAGGTCCGGCTCTACCGCCGCGCCGCGCCGCTCCTGAGCCCGCCGGCCCGGCCCTTCGAGGTCGCCGTCGAGGGCCTGCGGGTCCCCGGTTTCCTGCGCGTGCCGGACGGGCCGGGCCCGCACCCCTGCGTGATCCTGCTGGGCGGGCTGGAGAGCACCAAGGAGGAGAGCCTGCTGTTCGAGCAGCTCTGCCTCGAGCGCGGCGTGGCCACGTGCGCCTTCGACGGCCCCGGTCAGGGCGAGTTCCTCGAGCAGAGCCCGCTGCGGCCCGACTTCGAGCGGTTCACCTCCGCCGTCGTCGACGTCCTCGAGGACCACCCGGCCGTCCGCGGGGACCGCATCGGCGTGCTGGGCCGCAGCCTCGGCGGCTACTACGCGGTCCGCTCGGCCGCGAGCGACCCCCGGCTGCGCGCCTGCGGCGTGTGGGGGGCCTTCTTCGACCTGTCCTTCTTCGACGACCTGTCCCCGAGCGCCGCAGCGGGCTTCGCCTACGTGTCCGGCCATCCCGATCCGGGAGCGGCCCGCGACGTGCTGCAGCGGACGATCGACCTCTCGGACGTCGCGGGCGCCCTGCGCTGCCCCACCTACGTCCTGCACGGCGGGTCCGACGACCTCATCCCCGTCGCCCAGGTCGACCGGCTCCGCGAGGCGCTGTCGCCCGACGTCGACGTGACCTGGGACATCCCGCCGGAGGGCAACCACTGCTGCCACGACCTGCACCACCTCGTGCGCCCGCGGATGGCCGACTGGCTGGCGGACGTGCTGCGGTAGGGCCCCGGCGCGGCCCCGGCGCGGTATCGGATCCCCTGCCTGCGTTCGCGGCGCCCGGAACGCAGGCAGAGCCTCCTATGCCTCCGGTGGGCCGCCGCGGGCGTGCCGGGTGATCACCCCGGTCATGTCCTCCAGGAAGCGCCGGACGACGGCCAGCTCCGCGTCGTCGTAGCCGGCCATCGCCGCGGTGAGGTCGCGGTTGAGCCCGCCGAAGAACTGCGCGCCCGCGGCCATCGCCGACTCGGACAGCTCCAGCACCACGCGGCGGCGGTCGTCGTCGTCCCGGACCCGGTGCACGTGCCCCACCCGCTCCAGCCGGTCGAGCAGCGCGGTCACCGACGCCGAGCTGAGCTCCACCGCCGACCCCAGGGCGCCCGCGGTGAGGAGCTCACCCCGCCGGGCGGCGTCCATGATGGTCACCAGGGCGCGGACGTCGGTGCGGCCGAGCCCGTGCATCCCGGCGAAGCGCTGGCCGACGGCGTCGAGCTCGACGGTCAGCCGACGCAGCAGGAGCGCGATCTCCTGACGCGCCGCACCCGTGTCTGCCATGCCACCTCCCTGGTTGCGCCGTGCCTCCGCATCGTCCTAATCTCTCGATCGTCGAGATTATCGCTTATCGAGAGACGATGTCATGTCCCGCCTGCGCTGGCTCCTCCCCGCTCTCGTCCTCCTCGTCTGGCTCGGCGGTGCCGGCCCGCTCGGCAGCCTCAGCGGGCGGCTGACCTCGCTGCAGGAGAACGACACCGCCGCCTTCCTCCCCGACAGCGCGGAGTCCACCCGCGTCGCCGAGCTCCAGCAGGGTTTCTCGCCGACCTCGTCGATCCCGGCCATCCTGCTCTGGGAGAGCACCGCAGGCCCGCTCGAGCCGGCGACGCTGGCCACGGTCGCCGAGCGGGTCGAGGAGGCGGCCGGTGCGGCGGAGGAGGCCGGCGCCCTGGCCGGGCAGCCGTCGCCGCCGATCCCGTCGGCGGACGGCGAGGCGGTCCAGGTCCTCCTGCCGCTCACGCCGGAGCTGGGTGACGAGATCGTGGACGTGGTCGGGGACCTGCGCGAGGTCATCGCGGTCGACGGCACCGACTCCTTCGTCACCGGCCCGGGCGGCATCTTCGCCGACTTCGCCAACGGGTTCGCCGGGATCGACGGGCTGCTGCTGGCGGCCGCGTTCGGCGTCGTCCTGCTCATCCTGCTCGTCGTCTACCGCAGCCCCCTGCTGCCCTTCCTGGTCATCGGGACGGCGGGCCTGGCCCTGACCGCGGCCAACGCCGTCGCCTACCTGCTGGCCGACGCGGGCGTCATCACCGTCAACGGCCAGAGCCAGGGCATCGCGGCGATCCTGGTGGTCGGCGCCGCGACCGACTACGGCCTCCTGCTGGCCTCGCGCTTCCGCGAGGAGCTGCGGCGGGAGGAGTCGCCGTACGCCGCGATGCGCACCGCCCTGCGCCGGTCCTGGGAGCCGATCGTGGCCTCGGGCGCGACGGTCGTCCTGGGCGTGCTGTGCCTCCTGTTCTCCGACCTCGCGTCCAACCGCGGCCTCGGGCCGATCTCGGCGGTGAGCGTCAGTCTCTCGGTCGTCGCCGCGATGACCTTCCTGCCCGCGGCGCTGGTGCTGCTCGGCCGGGCCGCCTTCTGGCCGTTCCGGCCCCAGTTCGGGGTCGCGCCGCGGGAGGGCCGCGGCTGGCAGCGGGTGGCCGCCCTGGTCGGGCGTCGGCCGCGTCGGGTGCTGGCGGTCAGCACACTCGCCCTCGTCGCGGCGGCGGTGTTCGCCCCGACCTACGACGCGTCCGGCATCACCTTCTCCGACGCCATCCGGGGGGAGTCCAACGGCGTCGACGGCCAGGAGGCGCTGGCCCGCCACTTCGACGCCGGCTCCGGCAGCCCCACCGTGATCGTCACCCCCGAGGCGACCTGGCCGCAGGTCGCGGAGGCGGCCGCGGCCACCGACGGCGTGGCCGCCGTGGTGCCGTTCGCCGGCGCCGGCGGGCCGCCGCAGCCGGGGGCGGCACCCGTGGTGGTCGACGGGCTGGTCCGGCTCGACGCGACCCTCGCCGTCCCGGCGGACAGCGTCGAGGCCATCGACGTCGTCCAGGACCTGCGCACGTCCCTCGACGACGCCGACAGCGCGGCGCTGGTCGGCGGGGACACGGCCAGCAACCTCGACGCCCGGGAGACCGCGGCCCGCGACCTGCGGGTGATCGTGCCGAGTGTGCTCGTCGTCATCACCCTCGTCCTGGCCCTGCTGCTGCGGTCGCTGGTGGCTCCGCTGCTGCTCATCGGCACGGTGGTCCTCAGCGTGGCGGCGACCGTGGGCGTGGCTGCGCTCCTCTTCGACTCCGTGTTCGGCTTCCCCGGCAGTGACCCCGGCATCCTGCTCATCGGGTTCGTGTTCCTCGTCGCCCTGGGGATCGACTACAACATCTTCCTCATGACCCGGGCCCGGGAGGAGTCACACCGGCACGGCACGCGGGACGGCGTGCTGCGGGCGCTCGCGGTCACCGGCGGGGTCATCACCAGCGCCGGTCTGGTGCTCGCCGCGACCTTCGGCGCCCTGTCGGTGCTGCCGCTGCTGTTCCTCACGCAGCTGTCGTTCCTGGTGGGTTTCGGCGTCCTGCTGGACACCTTCGTCGTCCGGTCGCTGGTGGTCCCCTCCGCGGTCCACGTCCTGGGGGACCGCACCTGGTGGCCGAGCCGGCTCGCGAAGGGCCCGGACGCGGTCGATCACCGCCCGCTGGTCGCTGGACACGCCGGTGCGGGCAGCCACCCGACGATGGTCGACTAGCGGCAGGGTGGACGGGTGGAGTCGCTGCGCATCGCGGTCCTCGGCCCCGGCGGGGTGGGCGGCCTGATCGGCATGCTGCTGGCGCGACAGGGGCACCCCGTCACCTGCCTGGCCCGGCCCGAGACCGCCGCCGCGGTGGAGCGGCACGGCCTGCGGCTGGTCAGCGACCGCTACGGCGAGCTGACCGCACCCGCGCACGGCGCCGAACGGCTGTCCGAGCCGGTGGACGTCTGCCTGGTCACGCCCAAGGCGACGCAGCTGGAGCCGGCGCTGGACCGGGTGCCGCCCGAGGTGCTGGGCGCGGCGCTGGTGGTGCCGCTCCTCAACGGGCTCGAGCACATGGCCCTGCTCCGCGAGCGCTACCCCGACGCCCGCGTCGTCGCCGGCGCGATCCGGGTGGTGGCCAGCCGGACGGCGCCGGGCGTGGTCCGGCACGAGGGCACGCTCGCCGCCGTCCAGCTGGCCCCCGGCGCCGAGGCGCTGGCCGACGCGCTGACCGCGGCCGGGCTCGACGTCACCGTCCGCCCCGACGAGGCCGGCGTGCTGTGGGACAAGCTGTGCTTCCTGGCTCCGGTCGCCCTGCTGACCACCACGCTCGACGCGCCGCTGGGCGTGGTCCGGGAGCGGCGCGGCGAGGACCTCCGCGCCCTCGTCGAGGAGGTCGCGGCCGTGGCGCGGGCCGACGGCGCCCGGGCGGACGCCGCGGCCACCATGGCGTTCATGGCGACCGTGCCCGCGGGCATGACGTCCTCGATGCAGCGGGACGCCGCGGCCGGCACCGTCACCGAGCTGGAGGCGATCGGCGGCGCGGTGCTGCGGGCGGCCGAGCGGCACGGGGTCGACGTCCCGGTGACCCGCCGGATCGTCGGCGACCTGCGCACCCGCGTGCGCAGCTGAGAGTCAGGCCCGGCCGGCCCGCACCCGCTGCAGCCACTCGGCGGCCTCGGCGAAGGCCGCGTCGGTCGCCGTCTCCGGCACGGCCTTACCGCCGCGCCCGTCGGCCCGCGGATAGGACCCGAGGAACCGGACGTCGTCGCAGACCCGGTGCAGCGCGGCCAGCGCCTCCCCCACCCGGGCGTCGGCGGCGTGCCCCTCGCAGTCGAGGGCGAAGGAGTAGACGCCGAGCCGCTCCCGGGTCGGCCGGGACTCGATGCGGGTCAGGCTGATGCCGCGCACGGAGAACTCGCGCAGCACCTCCAGCAGCGCGCCGGTGCGGTCGCTCACGACCGCCACCAGCGACGTCTTGTCGTCGCCGGTCGGCTCGGGCAGCGGCCCGGGCGGGGTGACCAGCACGAACCGGGTCTCTGCGCCCGGGTGGTCGGCGAGGTCCTCGACCAGCGCGGTGAGCCCGTACCGCTCGGCCGCGATCCGGGCGCAGACGGCGGCGTCGAGCTCCCCCTCGGCCACCTGCCGCGCGGCGCCCGCGGTGGAGGTCGCCGGCAGCGGGGGGACCCCGGGCAGCAGCTCGGCCAGGCGGCGGGCGGTCTGGGCCAGCGCGTGGGGGTGGCTGCCCACCGACCGCACGCCGTCCAGCGCGGTGCCCGGCCGGACGGCGAGCACGAAGGCGACCGGCAGGAACACCTCGCGGGCGATGTGCAGCGGAGCGCCGTCGGCCAGGCCGTCCATCGTCGCGGGGACCGATCCCTCGACGGAGTTCTCCAGGGGCACCAGCGCGGCGTCGGCCTCGCCGGACCGCACGGCGGCCAGGGCCGCGGGCACGCTCGCGGCGGGGCGGCGGGTTCCCCCGTCCGGGGCAACGAGCCTGCTCAGGGCCGCTTCGGCGAAGGTACCCTCGGGGCCGAGATAGGCGAACCGCATCGAAGGCATCGCTGGCACGCGACGAGGGTATGCGGTCGGGTCGGAGCTCCCCCTCCGGCCGGGGCCGGCGTGCGCCCCTCGGAGCAGGCGGCTCGCGCCGGCCGACCACCGTCGATGGAGGATGCGTGACCCCGGGCCCGGACCGCACTCCCGAGGGGGACCTCGAGGAGGCGCTCTGGCGGCTGCTCGCCGCCAGCGACCGGGACGACCCGACGGCGTTCGTGACCGAGCACGACCGGGCCGGGCGCGCCTTCGCCGCCGCGGCCGACGCGCGCTGGACCGCCTGGCGGCACGCGCTCGCCGCCCGCCGGAGCCTGCTCGACGGGGACCCCGAGGCGGCCGCGGCCGGGGTGGCCGGCGCCCGCGAGGCGCTCGGCCGCTGCCGGCCCGGGGCGCAGACCGCCCTCACGCTGGCCTACCTGGCTCACGTCGAGGTCACCGCGGACCACTTCGACGCCGCGATGCTGCTGGCCGTCGACGCCAGCCTGCTGACCGAGGCGCCGGGCACGGGCGAGCCGTCGCGGGCCCTGCACCAGGCGCACCTGTGGCTGTCGCTGACCCTGTCGGCCCTCGACCTGGAGGAGCTCGCGGTCGCCTCCGCGCTGGAGGGCCACCGGATCGCCGCGGCCGTGGCCGGTCCGGCCGAGCAGTGGCGGCTGCTGCTGCTGTGCGCCCAGCAGCACGCCGAGCTGGCGCAGACCCTGCACCGCCGCGGCTCCACCGAGCGCGCGCACGAGCTGGCCGCGACCGCCGTCGAGTACGCGCAGGAGGCCCGGGCGCTGGGCTGGGAACCCGAGCCGGCCGAGCAGGACCTCCTCGACGTCGTCCAGGCGTGGGGCATGACCTGCGCCGGCGATCCGGACGACGCCGTCGGGCCGATGCGCCGCGCGCACCGCCGGGTCCACCGCGACGGCGGCGTCTGGCTGCGCGGCTACGCCGACCTGGTGCTGGCCCGGCTGCTGACCCGGCTCGCCCAGGCCCACGCCGGCGGCGGGCACGACGCCGAGGCCACCGACCTGCTGGTCGACGCGGCCGGGGCCTTCGCCGCCAGCGGCGACCGGCGGCGCTACCGCCAGTGCCTGCTGGAGCTGGGCCAGAGCACCGCGGCCATGGGCCGCCCGGCCGAGGCCCTGCACTGGCTCGAGGCCTACCGCGCCGACACCGGGCGGGCGCACAGCCGGGGCCGCGAGCTGTGGGCGGAGATGTTCGTCCGGCGCAGCCGGCTGCGGGAGGCCGAGCGGCAGGCCGCCGTCCTGCGCCGGCACGCGCTCGAGGACCCCCTCACCGGGCTGGGCAACCGGCGCAGCGCCGAGCGCCGGCTGGGCAGCATGCAGCCGGGCGAGCAGCCGGTGTCGCTGGCCGTCGTCGACATCGACCGGTTCAAGGAGGTCAACGACGACACCTCCCACTCGCACGGCGACGAGGTGCTGCGCCGGGTGGCCCGCCTGCTCATCGAGCACTGCCGCACCGGGGACGAGGTGTACCGGTGGGCCGGGGACGAGTTCCTCGTCGTCCTGCCCACGGCCACCGAGACCCAGGCGCTGGCCGCCATGGACCGGCTGCGCGCCGCCGTCGCCGACGCCGACTGGGGGGACCTGCAGCTGCCCGAGCCGGTCACCGTGAGCATCGGCGTCGCCACCGCGACCGCGCCCGCCGAGGCCGAGCCCGACGGCTGGCGTTCGCTGTTCGACACCGCCGACCTCTACCTGTTCTCGGCCAAGCGGAGCGGCCGCAACCGGGTCCGCGCCCCCGGCGGCCGGGCGCCGAGCGACGCGGCGGCGAACGAGGCCGGGCTGTGAGGGCGCATGCCGGGTGGGGCGGCTGTGACGAAACGGGCGACGCCGGTCCACCGCCGCGGCGTGCCCCCGTCCCGGTGCTCGACTCCGGGCCGGACGCCGTGCACAGTGCGCTCGTGCCACCCGGAGCCCTGCACCGACGGGTGACCTCCGCCCTCGCGAACTGGCGGCTCGACGACGCCGAGGAGCTGCTCGCCGACGTCGAGGACGACCCCTCGCCCTACGCCGGCCGCGAGGACGCCGGCGAGGCCCCCGCCGACCTCGGCCGGGCCTGGGCCGACACGCTGCGCGCCGAGCTGCTGGTGCGCCGGCTGCGCAAGGCCGGGTTCACGCTGGTCGGCGATCCGGTGGAGCCCCCGCACGGGGTCGGCTCCCGGCCGGCCCTCGACCTGCACGCCGGCGTGGCCGAGCTGATCGACGGCGCCGAGGACGGCGACGGCCGCTCGGACTCGGCCTCGCGGGCGGCCCTGGCCATCGCCCTGGTCCGCTCGGCCAAGGCCGCGTTCGACGCCACGGACGACGACCTCCAGCGCGCCGCCGGGCTGGCCCGCCACGCCCGCATCGAGCTGCTCTCGCGCCGCATCGACGCCGCGATGGACGAGGCGGTCGAGGCGGCCAGCCTGCTGGACCCGGAGCTGCCGCCCTCGGCCCTGCTCGTGGACACCCTGGGCACGCTGGCCGGGGTGCTGGCCGACCTGGAGCTCATGCCGCTGGCCCTGGACTACCAGCGGCGCGCCCACGAGACCGCCCTCGCGGCGGCGGCCACCTCCGGCGCGCTGTCCGCCGGCGACGGCGTCCCCGACGTCGTGGTCGCGCGCACCGCCACCCGCCTCGGGGAGCTGTGCGCGGAGCTCGGCGAGGGCCTGCTCGACGACGGCGTCCCCGACGCGGCGCAGCCGCACTTCGCGCAGGCCCGGGAGCTGGCCGAGCGGGCGCTGGAGCTGCTGCCCCCGGACACCGCGGAGGCCGTGGTCGCCGCCCAGGTGGTGCACGGCTGGGCGCTCGTCGGGCTGGGCGAGCACGCCGCGGCGGCCGGCCCGCTGCGCGCCGCCGTCCGGGTCACCTCGGGCACCGGGGACGGCATGCTGCTGGCCGCCGCGCTGCTCGCCCTCGGCCGCGCGCTGCGCCGCCAGGGCGACGGCCGGGGCGCCGACGAGCAGCTGGCCACGGCGCTGGCGGTGGCGACCGAGCACGGCCTGCCCCGCCTGCGTCGGGCCGCCTTGCGTGAGCTGTGCACGCTGCACGCCGAGCTGGACGACGCCGGGCGCGCCCTCCCCTACCTGCAGGCCTACCTCGCCGACGAGCTGGACCGGGTCGACGAGCGGCGCACCCGCTGGGTGGAGCTGTTCGGCCGGCGCAAGAGCCTGCTGGAGACCGAGCGCGCCGCGGGGCAGCTGCGCCGGCAGGCCTACGAGGACCCGCTCACCCACCTCCCCAACCGGCGCTACGCCGAGGCCCGGCTGGACGGCCTGCTGTCCTCCGGCGCCGCCCCCGCCCTCGCCGTGGTGGACGTCGACCGGTTCAAGGAGGTCAACGACTCCGCCGGCCACCCCACGGGCGACACCGTCCTGCGCACCGTGGGCGAGCTGCTCATCGCCGGCGTCCGCGACACCGACGAGGTCTGCCGCTGGGCCGGGGACGAGTTCGTCATCCTGCTGCCCGAGACCACCGCCGAGCAGGCCGAGCGCGCGCTCGAGCGGACCCGCCGGGCGGTCGCCGAGCACGACTGGGCCGGGCTGGGCGTCGACCTGCCGGTGACGATCAGCGTGGGCATCGCCTCGGCCACCCGCGGCGACGACCGGCGCACCCTCTTCGCCGCCGCCGACGGCGTGCTCTACGACGCCAAGCGCAGCGGCCGCAACCGCGTCGTCCGGCTCTCGGCGGTCACCCAGACCCGCGCCGGGGACAACCCGCTCGACGCGCTCTTCGGGCCGCCGACGGAGCCGGGGACGGCTGGGACGGACGGGTCCGCTGGGGACGACACGTCCTCCGCCGCGTCCCCGGACGGCGCCGTCACGGCACCTAGGGTCCCTGCCGTGCAGCCTTCCCCGCTGGACGACCCGGCCGGTGAGACCGGCGGTTTCGCCCCCCTCCTCCTCGACCCGCCCCTGGGGCTGGGCAGCCCGGCCGAGCCCGTGCTCGGCCCGGTGCCGGTGGCGCCCGCCACGCCGGAGCCGCCGGTGCCCCCGGCGGTCCCGGGACCGGCCGAGCCCGACGTCATCTGGGGCACCGGCCGCAGCACCGAGCAGGTGCTGGCGCTGGTCCGGGAGGCCCGCCGGCAGTTCCCCGACCGGCCGGCCGTGGTGGTCCGGGCGACCGCCGAGACCCTGGTGGCCCTGGCCAGCGAGCACGACGCCTACACGACGGTGGACGCCGCGGCGATGTCGGCGGCCGTCGGGCCCCTGCCCGAGCCGGCCGGCCGGATCGGCGTCCTGTGCGGCGCCGGCGGGGACCGGCCGGTGGCCGCCGAGGCCGCGTTCGCCGCGCGGGTCTCCGGCACCGAGGTGGTCCGGGTGGACGACGTCGGCGGCACCCGCATCCGGCCTCTGCTGACCGACCGCACGCTGCTGGACGACGTCGACTGCCTGGTCGTCGTCGCCGGGCTGGACGCGTCGCTGGCGGGCCTGGTCGGCGCGATGACCGACGTCCCGGTGGTCGCCGTCCCCACCTCGACCGGGCAGCCGGGCTCGTTCGGCGGGTTCAGCGCGCTGCTGACCATGCTCAACTCGGCCTCACCCGGGGTCGTGGTGAGCAACATCGACAACGGCCACGCCGCCGGCGCCTTCGCCGCGCGGATCGCCCGCCGCACCAGGCGCTGACCCCTCCCGAGTCGATCATCGTCAGGTGGTCGGCGGCTCCGGCGTGTCGACCAGCCACCCGCCGATGATCAACTCGGCGGGGGCGCGGGGGATGATCCTCACGTGATCGGGTGGCTGGACCTCGCGGCGGGCGCGTCCGGGGACCTGCTGCTGGGCGCGCTGGTGGACGCCGGGGTGCCCCTCGACGTGCCGGCCGCCGCGGTCGCCGCGCTGCCGGTCGAGTCGGTCCGGCTGGTTCCCGAACAGGTCAGCCGGCACGGCCTGGGCGCCACCCGCGTGCACGTGCAGGCACCGCCGTCGACCGAGCACCGCACCTGGGCCGACGTCCGGGCGCTGCTGACCGCGGCCGACCTCGCGCCCGCGGTGCAGGACGGCGCCCTGGCGGTGTTCGAGCGGCTGGCGCGCGCCGAGGGGCGGGTGCACCGGGTCGCCCCGGAGGAGGTGCACTTCCACGAGGTCGGGGCGCTCGACGCGCTCGCCGACGTGGTGGGCGTGGTCGCCGCGTTCGAGCACCTGCGGCTGGACCGGCTCACCGCGTCCCCGGTCGCCCTGGGCAGCGGCTCGGCCCGCAGTGCCCACGGCGTCGTGCCGGTCCCCGCGCCGGCGGTGCTGGAGCTGCTCGCCGGCGTGCCGGTGCACGCCGGTCCGGTGCCGGCCGAGGCGTGCACGCCCACCGGCGCCGCCCTGCTGGCCACCCGGGTGGAGGAGTGGACGACGCTGCCGCCGATGCGGGTGCAGCGGGTGGGCGTGGGCGCCGGCGCCCGCGATCCCGAGCAGTTGCCCAACGTCGTCCGGCTGGTGCTGGGCGAGGCCGAGCGGCCGGCGCCGGCGTCCCCCGTCGTGCTGGCGGCCAACGTCGACGACCTCGACCCGCGCGTGTGGCCGGGGGTCCTCGAGGCCCTGCTCGCCGCCGGCGCCTCGGACGCCTGGCTGACGCCCGTCCTCATGAAGAAGGGCCGCCCGGCGCACACCCTGTCGGCGCTGTGCCCGCCGCACGCGGTCGCCGCGGTGCAGCGGGCGGTGTTCGCCACGACGTCCACCATCGGGCTGCGGACGACGCCGGTGGGCAAGGTCGAGCTGGCGCGGTCGGCGGCGTCGGTCGAGGTCCTCGGCGGCCGGGTGGGCGTCAAGCTCGCCGTCCTCGAGGGCCGGCTGGTGAACGTCAGCGTCGAGTACGACGACGTCGCCGCCCTCGCCGCCGAGCTCGCGCTGCCCGTGAAGGAGGTGCTGCGGGCCGCCACCGCCGCGGCCGCGGCCGCCTATCCCGTGGCCTGAGCCGGCCGCCGGCTGCGCAGCCCGGCCGCCACCAGCGGGACGACGACCAGGACGACGGCCGCGATGCCGCCCAGCCCGCCGAACGCCCAGGCGGCGAACACCGGCAGCGACGCCAGCTCCACGCCCAGCCCCGCGACCGAGGTGATCGTCGCCCGGTGCGGCCCGGTGATCCGCTGCTGCAGGCGGGCCTCCCCGACCACGAGCACCGCGATGTAGAGGCCGTAGGCGGCGCTCAGCGCGACCAGCGCCGCAGGCCGGGCCCAGGCGGCGGCCACGAGCAGCAGCAGCCCGGCGAGCACGAGCAGCCCCGGCAGCGCCCGGTCGGGCAGCCGCTCGGCGCGGCCGGCCAGCGCACCGCCGAGGGCCCCCGCCAGGGCGGTGGCCAGGACCGCGAACGGCACGGCGGAGGTCGCCACGCCCCAGTCCGCGGCGAGCACCGGGAAGTACTCCTCGACCGCGTCCAGCCCGCCCAGCAGGGCGACGGCGAGCACGGTCAGCCGCAGCCCCGGGGAGCGCAGCGCCTCGCGGACCCCCTGCCGGAGCGGGACCTCCTCCTCGTCGTCGTCCTCGGCCCCGGCGACGTGCCGGACCTCGGGGAAGCGCAGTGCCAGCGCGGCGGCCGCGAGGCACACCGCGACGCTGACCCAGCCGACCGCCGGATACCCGCCCACGGCGAACAGCGCGCTGGCCGCGAACGCCGTCGGCACCTGGACCAGCAGCTCGGCGGCGGTCATCCAGCCGTTGACCCGGGTGTAGTCGGCCTCCGCGCCGACCGCCGCCAGCCCGTCGTAGACCAGCGCCTCCGCTGCGCCCGACACCAGCGCGGAGGACGCGCCCCAGATGACGAAGCCGGCCGCGAAGCTCCAGGTGGCGGGGGCCGCCGTCCACACGGCGAAGCCGGCGGCCTGCAGCACGCCGGCGAGGACGACGACGCCGCGCCGCGACCACCGGTCGGCCAGGACGCCGGCGGGCACCTCGGTGACCAGCCCGGTGACCGACCACAACGCGAACAGGAGGGACACCTGGGCGCCGGAGAGCCCGGTGTCGAGGAAGAGCAGCGCGTAGAGCGGGTAGTAGGGCACCAGCTCCGACAGCGCGGCCCAGCCGACCGCCAGCCGGGCCAGGGGCCGGGCCGCGGGCGGGAGGGGAGCCGAGGACGGGCGTCAACGGAACGGCATGCCGGGACCGTAGCCGGGACCGCCCTCCCGGCGCACCCGGATTCGCCGGTTACCGTGGACTACGGAGGACTGCCCGCACCCCGTCCGGCAGTGCCGAGCGGAGGAGAGTCCCCTGTGCTGTCACTGACGGTCGTCGCGAGCGCGTTCGTGCTCGTCCTGCCGGTCGAGCTCCCCGACAAGACCCTGTTCGCCAGCCTGGTCCTGGCCACGCGGTTCGCGCCGCTGCCGGTCTTCGTCGGCGTCGGGACGGCGTTCGGCCTCCAGGTCGCCATCGCGGTCACCGCAGGCAGCCTGCTGTCCCTGCTGCCCGAGGCGCTGGTCAGCGGCGTGGTCGCCGTCCTGTTCCTCGTCGGCGCGGTGCTGCTGTGGCGCAGCGCCGCCAGCGGCCCGGAGGACGCCGGCGAGGCCGCGGCGGCCCGCGAGCAGACCTCGTTCCTGCGGGCGGCCGCGATCAGCTTCGGCGTCCTGTTCGCCGCCGAGTGGGGCGACCTGTCCCAGCTGGCCACGGCCGGCCTCGCCGCCCGCCTCGACGACCCCGTCTCGGTCTTCGTCGGGTCCTGGGCGGCCCTGCTCACCGTGTCGGCGCTGGCGGTGTTCCTGGGGTCGCGGCTCGCCGACCGGCTGCCGGTGGCGCTCATCCGGCGGCTGGCCGCCGGGCTCTTCCTCGTCTTCGCCGTGCTGGCGGCCGTGGAGACGGTGCGCACCCTCACCGGCTGACCCCTCCGGGGGACTCCCCCGTCTCGGTACTCAACCGGAGCGGGTTCCCGGCCGTTGCGATCCCGGGGCGGCCGGGTGGCCGCGCCACCGGGAGGACGGAGAGCCGTGGGGAGCGCCAGCGGACGGGCCGAGGAGCTCGTCGTACGCCGCGCCGCCCTGCTGCACGAGTTCGAGGTCCTCGGCGTGCGCACCGACCCCGAGCTCGAGGGCGTCGTCCGGGTCGCGGCCGCGCTGACCGGGATGCCCTACGCCGCCGTCGACCTGCTGGACGGCGGGGTCCGCCTGCTCTCCCCGCACGGCGTCAGCACCCTCGTGGCCCCACCGGAGTCCCCGATCAGCGCGGTCGTCGCCGAGTGGTCCCCCGGCGTGCACGCCGTCGCGGACCTCAGCCGGGACCCGCGCCTGGCCGGCAACCCCTGGGTCGACGGCCGGCGCGGCCGGCTGCGGGCCTACGCCGGCGCGCACCTGGTCGTCGACGACACCACCGTCGGCACGCTGTCGGTCCTCGACGACCGGCCGCACCCGCTCGACCGGGCCACCTGCGACCGGCTCGCCGACCTCGCCGCCGTCGTCGTCGGGGTGTTCGAGCGGCGCCGCGCCGTGCGCCGGCTGGCCGACGCGGCCGCCGCCGAGGTGGTGGCCCGGCGGCAGGCCGAGGCCGCCTCCGCCGAGCTGGCCCGATCCGAGGCCTTCACGCGGGCACTGCTCGAGGCGCTGCCGGTGGGCGTGGTCGCCGCCGACGCCGACGGCCACGCCCGGCTCTTCAACCGCGTCAGCCGGCAGTGGCACGGCCTGGACGCCCGGCCCGACATCGAGCCGCAGGAGCTCGCCTCGGTCTTCTCCCTCACCGATCCGGCCGGCCGGCCGCTGCGACCGCACGAGGTCCCGCTCACCCGCGCTCACCGGGAGGGACGCATCACCGACGCCGAGATCCGCATCGGCCCCGCCGGCGGCCCCAGCCGGCTGGTCCGCACCTCCGGGTGCCAGGTGCGGGGGGAGGACGGCGAGCTGCTCGGTGCCGTCGTGGCCATGGCCGACATCACCGAGCAGCGCGAGCTCGAGGCGCGGCTGCGCGCGGCCGCCCTCCACGACCCGCTCACCGGCCTGCCGAACCGCAGCCTGCTGGTCGACCGGCTCGCGCAGTTCCTGCACGCCGGCCGGCGCACCGGCGACGCCCCCGCCGTCCTGTTCTGCGACCTCGACGGCTTCAAGCCGGTCAACGACGCCGCCGGCCACGCGGCCGGCGACGAGGTCCTGGTGCAGGCGGTCCGGCGGGTGCAGGCCGCGGTGCGCCCCGGGGACACCGTGGCGCGCATCGGCGGGGACGAGTTCGTCGTCCTCTGCCCGGGCGTTCCCGCGCTGCCCGACGCGCAGGCGGTCGCCGACCGGGTGACCGCGGCGTTCGACGCGCCGTTCCTCGACGGCTCCGGCGGTGCCCACCGCGTGGGCGTCAGCGTCGGCGTGCTCCTGTGCCGGCCCGAGGACACCCCGGACAGCGCCCTCGCCGCGGCCGACGCCGCCATGTACCGCGTCAAGGAGCAGCGACGCTCAGCGCGGCAGCTCGTCCCCTGAGGGCCCGGCGTCCAGCCGCACCAGCCGGGTGACCAGCGCGCGGACCTGCTCGTCGGCGTCGGGCCACGGGACGTCCGGCCCGCCGCTCCGCAGGGTCACCACGCCGTGCAGCGCCGTCCAGACCAGGACGGCGTCGCCGTCGGCGTCCCGGCCGGGGGCGCGCCCGGCCGCCTGACAGGCGACGACGGCGTCCACGAGCACCGCGAACGCCGCCTGCCCGCCGGGCACCCGCCGCGACCGGAACATCGCCCGGTAGCGCGCCGGAGCGGCGAGGCCGGCGCGCACGTAGGCGCGACACCCGGCGACCAGCCGGTCGACCGGGTCGCCGAGCCCGGCCACCGCCGCGGCGATCGACCCGCGCAGCGCGGCGAAGCCCTCCTCGAGGACGGCGTCCACCAGCGCGTCCAGGTCGGCGAAGTGGCCGTACACCGCCGGTGCGGTGACCCCGGCCTCGCGGGCGACCGCGCGCAGGGTGACCGCCTCGACGGAGCCGGTGGTCTCGATCAGGCGGGCCGCCGCATCGAGGAGGTCGGCGCGCAGGCGGCCAGGGGCGCGAGGGGACACAGCCGGACTTTACACGTGTTTACCGTTGCCCTACCCTCTGCTTTACACCCGTTAAGCAGGAGGTCCCCGTGATCCACATTCCCGACCTGCCGTGGACCGCCGCCGCTCCCGGCAGCGGCGCCGGCGTCGTCCTCGTCACCCGGCTGGAGCTCGAGCGACTGCGCGACGTGCCGGCCTTCCTCCGCACCTCGCTGGCCATCCGCCGGCAGGTGGCGGCGTCGCCCGGGGCGCGGTCCCTGCTGCTGCGGGCGCAGCCGCTGGCCCGCACGTTCACCACCGTCTCGGCGTGGGACGACGAGGCCGCCGTCGCCGCCTTCGCGCGGGCCGAGCCGCACCGCGGGGCGATGCGCGCCTGGCGCCCGCGGCTGCGCACGTTCAGCAACACGACCCTGCCCGGCACCGCCGGGACCGCGCCGACCGTCGACGCGGCGCTCAGCGCAGCGTCGGGATCCAGTCGGCCAGCGCCCGGCCGATCTCGTGCGGCGAGTCCTCGGGCACCACGTGCGCCCCTGGCACGGTGACCTCGGTGAGCGCGGCCCACTTGCGCACGAACGCCCGCTGGCGGCCGACGAGGATCGATCCGGGGTCGGCGTTGAGGAACAGCTTGGGGACGTCGCTGGTGCGCAGCCACTGCCCGTAGCGGGAGACCACGTCACGGACCCGCGGCGGCACGTTCTCGATCGGGATCTGCCGGGACCACTCGAGGGTCGGCCAGCGGGACTCCGGCGTGCCGAACGGCCGGCGGTAGCGGTCGTGCGCCTCCGGGCTCAGCCCGCGGGCCACCGACGCCGGGAGGATCCGCTCGACGAACGCGTTGTCCTCCAGCACGGCCGACCCCCCGCCCGGCTCGCGCAGAGCGCGGAAGGTGCGCCGCGCCTCGGCGGGCCAGTCCGCCCAGGTCAGCGGCGTGACGATCGCCTCGGTGAAGGCCACGCCGCGCACCGCGCCGGGGTGCCGGTGGGCCCAGGCGAAGGCCAGGGCCGCCCCCCAGTCGTGCCCGACGAAGGTCACCCGCTCCGTGGCACCCACCTCCTCGAGGAACCGCGCGAGGAAGCCGGAGTGCGCCGCGAACGAGTAGGTGCCCGGCCCCGGCGACGGCAGCTTGTCCGACTGGCCCATCCCGATGAGGTCCGGCGCGAGGCAGCGGCCGAGGTGCCGGACGTGCGGGATGACGTTGCGCCACAGGTAGGACGACGTCGGGTTGCCGTGCAGGAAGACGATCGGGTCCCCCTCGCCGACCTCGACGTAGGCCATCTCCGCGGTGCCGTCGGCCCGCCGGTCCACCCGGACGCGCTTGCGGTCGAAGAGGTCCTCGGGCGAGACGTCGGCGGCGGTCATGCCAGCGATCCTCACCCATCCGCCGCGGGGGCACCCGCCCGGGCCGCCGTCCGGGCCGCCCCCTCGATCCGCGCACGGAAGGCCCGCCACTCCTCGGCGCTGCGCTCGGGGAGGTTGGGGTTGTCCCGGTTCATGCCCACCGAGCCGTCGACGAGCTCCCGCACCACATCGGCGTGGCCCGCGTGCCGGGCGACCTCGACCGTCAGGTGCACCAGGACGGTGTGCAGCGTCGGGTGGCGCCGCTCCTCCGGCCACCACGGCACCTCGCCGACGGCGTCCAGCGGCAGGGCCTCGATGGTCGCGTCGGCGTGCGCGGCGGAGAACCGGTACAGCGCGACGACGTCCGCGCCGCGCTCGTCGGCGGTCGCCCACATGTCGGCGTCGTCCTCACCGTCGTCCCACGGGTAGGGCCGGCCGGCGGGGCGGTCGAAGACGTCACCGAGGTAGCCCAGCTGCACGTAGGCGACGTGCTTGGCCAGGCCGAGCAGGCTGGTGCCGGTCGGCGTCATCGGCCGGTGCAGGTCGTACTCCCCGAGCCCGTCGAGCTTGGCCAGGAGGTCGTCCCGGCGCAGGGCGAGGTACCGGTGCAGCGTCGCCTTGGTGTCCACGCGGGCAGCCTGCCGGACGCGCCCGGGATCGCGCTTGACCCTGACGCAACGTCAGGCTGTGCACTCGTCCCCGTCAGAGAGAGGAGGAGCTGTGAACGTGGGAGAGGTGGCCGCCCTGGCCGGGGTCACGGTGCGCACGCTGCACCACTACGACCGGATCGGGCTGCTGTCGCCGTCCGGGCGGACGTCGGCGGGCTACCGGCGGTACTCGCCGGCCGACCTGGACCGGCTGCACCAGGTGCTGGTGTACCGCGAGCTCGGCTTCCCCCTCGAGGAGGTCGCGACCCTGCTGGACGACCCGTCCGCCGACCCGGCCGAGCACCTGCGCCGGCAGCACCGGCTGCTGCTCGACCGGGTGGAGCGGACGTCGGCCATGGTCACGGCCGTCGAGAAGGAGATGGAGGCGAGAGCCATGGGGATCGACCTGACCCCTGAGGAGAAGTTCGAGCTGTTCGGCGACTGGCTGCCCGAGGAGTACGAGGCCGAGGCCGAGCAGAAGTGGGGCGACACGGAGGCGTGGGCGCAGTCGCAGCGGCGGACCCGCGCCTACACCAAGGACGACTGGGTCCGGATCAAGGCCGAGGGGGAGGACGTCGAGTCGCGGTTCGCCGCGGCCCTGCGCGACGGCGTCCCCGCCGACTCGGCGGCGGCGATGGACCTGGCCGAGGAGCACCGGCAGCAGATCAGCCGGAACTTCTACGACTGCTCGTACGAGATCCACGCGGGGCTGGGGCGCATGTACGTGGAGGACGGCCGGTTCACCGCGCACTACGAGAGGATCGCGCCGGGCCTGGCGCAGTACGTCAGCGACGCGATCCAGACGAACGCCGCCCGCCACGGCGGCTGACCCGCCCCCGCCCCCGCCGAGATCGCCGATCTCGCCGCCCTGGGAGCGCCCAGGCGTGCGAGATCGGCGATCTCGGCGGCTCAGACGCGGATCAGCAGCTCGCCGTGCAGCATGCCGAGCCAGCCGTCGTCGGCCGCGGCCCAGCGCAGCCACGCCGCGGCGACCTCCTCGAGGTCGCCCGGCGTGGCCAGCCCGTAGGCCAGCGCCTGCTCCGCGAAGGCCGACGACGTCGCGCGCCCCGCCCACGAGGTGCCCCACCACTCGCGGTCGGCCGGGCCGGCGAAGCACCACGACCCGGTCGTGGCCGTGACGTCGCGCAGCCCGGCGGCGTGCGCCCAGGCCAGCAGCCGGCGTCCGGCGTCGGGCTCGGCGTCGTTGCGCCGCGCCACCCGGGAGTACAGGTCCAGCCACCGGTCCAGGCCCGGGTCGGCCGGCGCCCAGGCGGTCGCCGCGTAGTCGACGTCCCGGACGGCGAGCAGGCCACCGGGCCGGCACACCCGCGCCATCTCGCGCAGCGCGGCGACCGGGTCGGTCAGGTGCTGGAGCACCTGGTGGGCGTGGACGACGTCGAACGAGTCGTCGGGCAGGTCGAGGGCGTAGACGTCGCCGACCGCGAAGGTCACCGGCAGGCCGGCGCGCGCCGCGGCCGCCCGCGCCTCGTCGAGGGGCGCCGGGGCGACGTCGAGCCCGAGCACGCGGCCGGGTGCCACCCGGGCGGCCAGGTCGACGGTGATGGTGCCCGGCCCGCAGCCGACGTCGAGCAGGTCCGCGCCGGGCCGCAGGTGCGGGAGGAGGTACCCGGCCGAGTTCTCCGCGGTCCGCCAGCGGTGGGACTGCAGGACCGGCTCGGCGTGGCCGTGCGTGTAGGTGTCCACGCGCCCAGCCTCCACCCGCCGCCCACCACGCGGGAACCGTGTTCCCAGACAGTGGGATCAGGACTCCTCGGCCAGCACCCGCACGGCCACCGGGACAGCGCGTTGCCGGTCGGCGGGCACCAGGCCGATCCGCACCCGCCGGTCCAGCAGGTCGGCCACCGTCCGCGCCCCCTCGCAGCGGACGGCGAACCGCAGCTCCCCCACCGTCTCCGGCCGACCGTCGACCACCGGTTCCGCGCCCAGGGCGGCCACGGCCGGCGCCTCGGTGCCGTACCGCTCGACCAGCCGCCGCGGTGCCGCCACCCGCTCCAGGGCGACCGGCGGCGCGGCGCCGACGAGCGGCAGGCGGGCGGTGCGGGCCCGCCGGGCGCCCCGGTCCAGCCGCGCCACGACCGCGTCGACGGCCTGCTCCGCCATCGCGCGGTAGGTCGTCAGCTTGCCGCCCACGACGGTGAGGACCGGTCCGTCCCACCGGAGCAGGTGTCGCCGGGAGAGGTCCGACGTGGCGCCGTCCGGGCCGGTGCCGGCGGAGGCGGGCAGGACCAGCGGGCGCAGCCCGGCGAAGCTCCCGACGACGTCGGCCCGGGTCAGCGGCGCGGCCAGCACCTGGTTGACGGTGTCCAGCAGCAGCGTCACCTCGTCCTCGGCCGGCACGGGGTCCTCGTCGGGGACCGGACCCGGCACCGGCTCGTCGGTCAGGCCCAGGTACAGCAGGCCGCCGGGCTGCGGCAGGGCGAACACGTAGCGCGAGCGCGACCCGGGCAGCGGCACGGTCAGCGCTGCCGAGGGCGAGCCCAGCCGCTCCCCCGGCACGACGAGGTGCGATCCGCGCGAGGGGACCAGCCGGACGGCGGGGGCCAGGCGCTGCGCCCACACGCCGGTCGCGTTGACGACCACGCCCGCGCGCAGCGCCAGCGCCTCGCCGTCCGCCGTCTCGACGTGCACGTCGGCGCCGTCGACGGCGCGCACCGCCGCACCGGTCAGCACCCGCGCCCCGTTCGCCGCCGCGGTGCGGGCCAGGGCCACGACCAGCCGGGCGTCGTCGGTGAGCCGGCCGTCCCAGAAGACGACGCCGCCGCGGCCCCCGCGCACCCCCGGGGTCAGCCGGGCCAGCTCGGCCGCCCCCACCCGGCGGGTGCCCGGCAGCGAGCGGCGACCGCCGGCGACCGAGGCGCGGACGGCGTCCCCCAGCCGGCCACCCACCCCGGCCAGCGCGCTCGCCGCGCGGCCGGCCACGTCGGGGACGAGGAACGCCAGCGGCCGGACCAGGTGCGGCGCGGTCGCCCCCATGAGGACGGCGCGCTCGCGGGCGCTCTCCCGTGCCAGGCCCAGCTCGCCGTGCGCGAGGTAGCGCAGCCCGCCGTGCACGAGCTTGGACGACCAGCGGCTGGTGCCCGAGGCGAGGTCCGCGCGCTCGAGGAGCACCACGGACAGCCCGCGGGAGGCGGCGTCCAGGGCCACGCCGGCGCCGGTCACCCCGCCGCCGACCACCACCACGTCGACCCGTCCCCCGGCGACGACGTCGAGGTCGGCGGCCCGCCGGGCCGGGGACAGGGCGCCGGCACCGGCGCCGTCGGAGGGACCCGCGCCGAGCACCCGGCAGACTGTAGCCGTGCCGGAGCAGCCCGAACTGACCATCCAGGGCTGGGGTCGCCCCACCCGCCCGCGCGACGCCACGGTGACCGCCGGGCGGGAGGGGGACGACGGCTCGCTGGAGCTGGCGGCCTTCCCCGACCTGGCCGAGGTGCTGCCCAAGGCCGCCCGCCGGTACCTGGCCCGCGAGCTCGGCTGGACGGCCCGGCCGACCCCGCCGGTGCCGGTGGCCGAGATCGTGCTGCCCCCCTCCCGACTGGCGGAGGACTGCCGCCTCCGCCTGGTCGAGCTGCTCGGCGAGGAGCACGTCCGGACCGACCGGGCCGCCCGGCTGCGGCACGCCGGCGGCAAGAGCTACCTGGACCTGCTGCGCCGCCGGGCCGGCGACGCCTCCGACGCCCCCGACGCGGTCGTCACCCCCGGCAGCACCGAGGAGACCGCCGCGCTGCTGGCGCTGTGCAGCGAGTTGGGGGTCGTCGTGGTGCCCTTCGGCGGCGGCACCAGCGTCGTGGGGGGCCTGTCCGGCGTCGACGCCGACGACCGCCCGTCGCTGTCGGTGGACCTGGCGCGGATGGCGTCGGTGCGGTCGGTCGACGTCCACTCGTCGCTGGTGACGGTGCAGCCGGGGGTGCGCGGCCCGGCCCTGGAGCGGCACCTGGAGACCGACGGGCTGACCCTCGGCCACCTGCCGCAGAGCTGGGAGTTCGCCACCCTCGGCGGGTACGCGGCCACCCGCTCGGCCGGGCAGGCCTCGACCGGCGTCGGCCGGTTCGACGACCTGGTCGCCGGGCTCACGCTGGCCACGCCGTCCGGGGTGCTCGAGCTCGGGCACCCGCCGGCGTCGGCCGCCGGCCCGGACCTGCTGGGGCTGGCGCTGGGCTCGGAGGGCGCCCTGGGCGTCATCACCGAGCTGCGGCTGCGGGTCCGCCCCCGGCCGCGGGCGCGGGAGTACGAGGGCTGGTCGTTCCGGTCGTGGGAGGCGGGGCTGGCCGGGCTGCAGCGGCTGGCGCGGCACGACCTGCTGCCCGACGTCGTCCGGCTCTCCGACCCCGACGAGACGCGGGCGAACCTGCTCATGGCGTCGGGGCCGGGCGCCCGGGCGCTGCGCGGCGTGCTGCGGGCGCGGCGGCGCGGGGAGGGCTGCCTGCTCGTCGTCGGCTGGGAGGGGCTGCCGCACCTGGTGCGCGCCCGGCAGCGGGCGGCGGCCGCGGTCCTGCGGGAGTCCCGGGCGGTGCGGGTCGGCGCGCGCGTCGGGGAGTCGTGGCGCAAGCACCGCTTCGGCGCCCCGTACCTGCGGGACTCGCTCCTGGACGCCGGCCTGCTGGTCGAGACCCTGGAGACGGCGGCCACCTGGACAGCGCTGCCCGCGGTCTACGACGCCGTCCGTGCCGCGCTGCGGGAGTCGCTGGGCCGGCGCGGGAGGACGCCGCTGGTCCTGAGCCACGTGTCGCACGGCTACCCGACCGGCGCCTCCCTCTACGTCACCGTGCTCGCCGACCGGGACGACGACCTGCCCATCCAGCAGTGGCTGCTGGCCAAGCGCGCCGCGACCGACGCCCTGGTCGCGGCCGGCGGCACGCTCACCCACCACCACGCCGTCGGAGCCGACCACCGCCCCTGGCTGGAGCGCGAGATCGGCCCCCTCGGCGTGGAGGTGCTGCGGGCGGTCAAGCAGCGCCTGGACCCGCGGGGCATCTGCAACCCCGGCGTCCTGCTCCCCGAGTGAAGTGGAGTGCAGGAGCCCAGGTTCCCTGCGCTCCTGCACTCCACTTCGGGGCCGTCAGCGGGGTTCGTCGTCCCCGCTGCGCTCGTCGGGTCCGGAGCCGGCGCCCTCGCCCTCGCCCGTCGGTGGGAGGCCGGGCCGGAGCCGCCGGTAGTGCCGCGGCAGGCGCCGGGGCCAGCCGTCCTGGCCCCCGCGCCACTCCTCTCCGGCCTCCCGCTCAGGCACGTGGGTCGAGGGCGTACCCGAAGGAGAAGACGCCCTGGGGGTCCACCGCCTGCTTGAGCGCGAGCAGTCGCTCGGCCACCGCCGGCGGATAGGCCGCGGCCACCTCGGCCGGGCCGGACACCGCGCCGAGGAAGTTCACCATGCACCCGGGTGCCGCCCAGGGCCGCAGCGCACCCAGCACCCCGCCGGCCACGTGCGGCAGGACGTCGGCCAGCTCGGGCACCCCCGGACCCAGCACC
Organism: Geodermatophilus sp. CPCC 206100; assembly: GCF_048569675.1. NCBI lineage: Bacteria > Bacillati > Actinomycetota > Actinomycetes > Geodermatophilales > Geodermatophilaceae > Geodermatophilus > Geodermatophilus sp. CPCC 206100. The sequence continues at coordinate 51,401 of NZ_JAQISV010000013.1, read as the reverse complement.
AGCACCGACCAGGCGGCGTCCCGGCCGGCCACCGCGTTGGGGACCTCCGGCCGGCGGGCCAGCGCCCCACCCATCATCCGGAGCTCGGCCATGATCAGCGGCAGCTCCACCTGCGGGCCGGCCGCGGCGAGGAAGGCCTCGACCGTCTCCTCGGTGAGCTCGGCGAGCAGCATGCCCTTCTCCCAGCCGGGCATCGGGTCCTTCGGGTCCATGTGCACGGCGTCCATCTCGGTGGTCAGCAGCGGGCCGACGAAACCGAGCACGATGCGGCCGGCGGCCCGCATCGGCTCGACCAGCCGCTCCCCCTCGGCCGGGTCGTCGCCGCAGTAGGAGTAGCGCAGGTGGACGACGGTTCGCCCGCGCAGCGGCTCGGGCAGCTCCTCCATCGGCGGCAGCCGCAGGACGGCGATCGAGGTGCCGACCTCCTCGGGCAGGGTGGGCGCCCAGGCGCGGAAGGCGTGCAGCACGTCGGCGGCGTCCTCGGCGGCGAAGAACAGCCCGCCGCCGACGATCGAGCGCACCGGCACGAGCTGCATCTCCAGCGAGGTGACGATGCCGAAGTTCCCCTTGCCGCCGCGCACCGCCCAGAACAGCTCGGGCTCGGTCTCGGAGCAGACGGTCCGCAGCGCGCCGTCGGCGGTGACGATGTCGAAGGACACGACGGCGTCGGCCGCGAAGCCGTACCGGCGGCCCAGCGAGCCCATGCCCCCGCCCAGGGTGTAGCCGACCACCCCGACGTCGGAGGACGAGCCGCACAGTCCGGTCAGCCCGTGCTCGGCGGCGGCCGCCAGCAGCTTCTCCCACCGGACGCCGGCCTCCACGCGGGCGGTGCGCCGGACCGGGTCGACGGTGACGCCCTGCATGCGGCGGGTGGACACCAGCACCGACCCGGCGGCGTTGCGGACCGGCCCGTGCCCGGTGGCCTGGACGGCGACGGGCAGCCCGTGCGCGACCGCCCAGGAGACGGCGGCGGACACGTCGGCGGCACAGGTGGCGCCGACGGCGACCGCGGGGGTGTGCCGGACGGCGACGTTCCAGGCGAAGACCTCGGCGGCCAGCCCCTCGTCCCCGGCGGCGTAGACCGGGCCGTGGACGCGGCTGCGCAGCTCGTCGACGTCGCCGGCCGGGACGGCGGGCAGGTCGGCCCCGGCGTTCTCGGCGGGTCGGCGCGGCGCGGGGATGGTCTCGGCGGCGGGGTGGAGCTCGGTGGGGCTCATGACAGGGAGTTCCTCGGGGACGGTGCGGCGGTCGCGCCGCGGAGCTTCTCTCGGACGCCGCCGACCCTCCCGCCGCGGACTTGCCCCGGACTTGCCGGCCACTTGCGGGGCTGCTTGCGCCCCGGGCGGCGCGCCGGGAGGGCTCCCGCTCCGGCGCGCGAGCTGGGAGGATCCCCCGTCGTGCGCTACCGCGTCCTCGGACCGCTCGAGGTCACGGGCCCCGACGGGCGCCTGCTGGACGTGGGCGGCGCCAAGCCCCGCGCCCTGCTCACCCTCCTGCTCGCCGAGCCCGGGCGCGTGGTGGCCGTCGACCGCATCGTGACGACGCTGTGGGGGGACGAGCCGCCCCCCACCGTCACGGGCACCCTGCAGGCCCACGTCTCGCACCTGCGGCGGGTCCTGGAGCCCGACCGCGGTCCCCGCCAGGCGCCCACGGTGCTGCTGACCCGCCCGCCCGGCTACCTGCTGCAGGTGGGCCCGGCCGACCTGGACAGCCTGCGGTTCGCCCAGCTGGTCGACGACGGCGACCGCGCGGTGGCCTCCGGCGACCCGGCCCGCGGCATCCCGCTGCTGGACCGCGCGCTCGGGCTGTGGCGCGGGCAGCCCCTGGCGGAGCTGGGCGACACGCCGACGGCCGCCACCGACCGGCTGCGGCTCACCGAGCTGCACGTGCGCGCCCGCGAGCGGCGCTGCGACGCGCTGCTGGCGGTCGGGCGGGCCGACAGCGCCGTCGCCGACCTGCAGCACCTGGTCGCCGAGCACCCCCTGCGGGAGCGGCTGTGGGCCCGGCTGGTCACCGCCCTCTACGCCGCGGACCGGCAGGCCGACGCCCTGGACGCGCTGCGCCGCTGCACCGAGCTCCTGCGCGACGAGCTCGGCATCGACCCCGGCCCGGAGCTGCGCGACCTCGAGCGGGCGGTGCTCCGGCAGGACCCGCGGCTCACCGACCGGGTGCCGCGGCCGGTGCTGTCCGTCGTCCCGCCGCCCGCGCCGCCGGCGGCGGTCTCTCCCGGCGCGGAGGCCCTCGTCGGCCGCCAGGCCGAGCTCGGCCACCTGCGCACGGTCGCCGAGCAGGTCGGCGCGGGGCGGCCCGCCGTCGTGGTCCTGGGCGGGGAGGCCGGCATCGGCAAGACCCGGCTGGCCGAGGCCGCGGCCGACGCGGGGCGCGCGGCCGGCTGGGCGGTGGCCTGGAGCCGGTGCGCCGACGACGCCGGCGCGCCCGCCCTGTGGCCCTGGACGCAGGTGCTGGAGCAGCTGGGCCAGGAGCAGCTCGCGCCGCCGGCCGAGGACGCCGCCGGGGACGCCGACGCCGCCCGGTTCCGGCTGTTCCAGGACCTCCGCGCCCGGCTCGCCGCGGCCGCGACCCGCCCGGTGCTCGTCGTCCTCGACGACCTGCAGGGCGCCGACACCACCTCGGTGCAGCTGCTGTCGCTGCTGGCCCGACACCTGCCCCGGGTGCCGCTGCTGATCGTCGTCACGGTCCGGACCGTGGGCGAGGACCTGCCGGAGGCGGTGTCCGACTGCCTGGCCCGGCTCAACCGGGAGCCGGCCGCGTCCCGGCTGCGCCTGGAGGGCCTGGCCGCCGACGACGTCGCGGCGCTCATCGCCGGCCAGCTCGGGTCGGTCGGCGACCGGTCGCTGGCCTCCGCGGTGCACGACCGCACCGCCGGCAACCCGTTCTTCGTCGTGGAGCTGGCCCGGTGGATGGTCGGCGCGCACGACCTGCACCTGGACCGGGTGCCGGTGCCGCCGTCGGTCGGCGAGGTGCTGCGCACCCGGCTCGCCCGGCTGCCCGCCGGCACGCGGGAGGTGCTGGAACTGGCCGCGCTGGCCGGCCGGGACGTCCCGCTGGACCTCCTCGAGGCGGCCGGCACCCCCGCCGAGGAGGCGCTGGCCGCGCTGGACACGGCGATGGCGTTCGGCCTCGTGGTCGAGGGTCGCCAGCCGTGGACCTGGCGGTTCACCCACGCGCTGGTGCAGGAGGTCCTCCACGACGACCTGCCGCGGCTGCGCCGGGCCCGGCTGCACGCTCGGCTGGCCGCCGCCCTGGAGCGGCGGGTCGCGGGCGGGCGGCCCGACGACACCCTCGTCGAGCGGCTGGCCCACCACTTCGTCGAGGCGGTGCCCGTCGCCGGGCCGGGCCCGGCGCTGCGCTACTCGACCGCCGCCGCCCAGGCCGCCCGCGACCGGCTGGCCTCCGGCGAGGCCGCGGCGCACGTCCGGCGGGCCCTGGCGCTGCTCGACCCCGCCGAGCCCGGTGCCGCCCGCACCCGCCACGACCTGCTGACCACCCTCGGCAACGACCTGCTGCGCAGCGGCCAGCACACCGAGGCGCGGGAGGTGGTGGGCGAGGCGATCGCGGTCGCGCGCGAGCTGGGGGACCGCCGCTGCCTGCTGGAGTCCGCCGCGGTGTGGGGCTCGCCGACGTTGTGGAACTGGCGCCCGCACGGCGTCGTCGACCACGAGATGGTCGGCCTGCTGGAGGACCTGCTGGACCACGCCGACGACATCGCCCCGGACGCGTCGCCCGAGGAGCGGGCCCGGCTGACCGCCCGGCTGCTGGGCACCCTCGGCGTCGAGCTGGCCTTCAGCGAGGACCTCGACAAGGGCCCGCGGCACGCCGAGCGGGCGGTGCAGCTGGCCCGCGAGGTGGGGGACCCCGAGCTGCTCGGCCGGACGCTGAACAACCACTCGCTGGCGGTCTGGGGCCGCCCGGGCGCGGCCGAGCAGCGGCTGGCGGCCACCGACGAGGCGCTCGCCCTGGTCGGCCGCGGGCTCCCCCGCCGCACGGAGTTCTACGCCCGGCTGCACCGGGCGGCGATCCGGCTGCACCTGGCCGACCTGCGAGGCTTCGAGGCCGACCTGGACGCCGGGCGGCGGCTGGCGATCTCGCTGTCGGGTCCGGAGGTGCGGCCGCACGTGCTCTGGCAGCAGGCCGGCGCCGCCTGGCTCCGCGGGGACGCCGTCCGCGCCGAGGAGCTGACCACCGAGGCCTACGAGCTGTACCGCAAGGTCACGCCGCACGCCGCCCACGCGTTCGCCGCGCACCAGTTCACCCTGCGGCGGGGCGATCACCGGCTGCCCGAGGCGATCGACCTGCTGGTGCAGACCGGCGACGAGGGCAACCCGCTGCTGCAGCTCATGGCGGTGCTGGCCGCGGCCGAGTCCGGTGACCTGACCGAGGCGCGGCGGCTGCGCAAGCGGTGGGGCCGCACCCAGGTGCGCGACTGGGCCAGCGACGTGGCGACCCTGCTGCAGGCCGAGGTGGCGGTGCAGATCGGCGACGAGCCCGAGATCGAGGCGGCCACCGGTCAGCTGCACCCGTTCCGCGGCCGGCAGGCGGTGCTCGGAACGCCGGCGTTCAGCCTGGGCGCCTACGACGAGCTGCTGGGGCGGATCGCCGAGCGGGCCGGGGACACCGTCGCGGCGCGCGAGTGGTGGCTGGCGGCCCGCCGGCAGGGCCAGCTGGTCGGCTCGCCGCACCAGGTCGCGCTGGCCGACTCGCACCTCTCGCGGCTGCCGGAGGACACCGCGACCCGTCCGCGTCGCAAGCGCTCGACCGCACCGAGGTCCGCCTGACCCCCGGCGGGTGTGCCAGCCTCGGCGCCATGGACCCCGCTCCCCCCGGCGCGACCAGCGAGGTGGGCCGGCTGCGCACCGTGCTCCTGCACCGCCCCGGTGCCGAGCTGCGCCGGCTGACCCCGCGCAACAACGACCAGCTGCTGTTCGACGGCGTGCCGTGGGTGCGGCGGGCGCAGGACGAGCACGACGCGTTCGCCGCGGAGCTGACCGCCCGCGGCGTCGAGGTCCTGTACCTGGACCGGCTCCTGGCCGAGGTGCTGACCGTGCCGGACGCGCGCGCCGAGCTGGTCGCCGCCGCCGTCGACGACCCGCGGCTCGGGGCCACCCTCAAGCGGACGGCGACCGCGCACCTGGCCGACCTCGCCCCCGCCGACCTCGCCGGCACCCTGATCGCCGGGCTGGCGCACGACGAGCTGCCCGGCGGGCGCGGGCTGTCCTACGAGCTCATGACCCGCGGCGACTTCGTCGTCCCCCCGCTGCCCAACCTGCTGTTCACCCGCGACTCGTCGGTGTGGGTGGGCGACGAGGTGGCGGTGACCTCGTTGGCGATGCCGGCCCGGGCGCGGGAGAGCTCGATCACCGCCGCCGTCTACGCCCACCACCCGCGCTTCGCCGGCACCCGGCAGCTGTACGAGGCGTCGCTGGAGCACCTGGAGGGCGGGGACGTGCTGCTCCTGGCGCCGGGGGTGGTGGCCGTCGGCGTGGGCGAGCGGACGACGCCCGGCGGGGCGGAGCGGCTGGCCCGGCGCGTGTTCGCCCGCGGACTGGCGCACACGGTGCTCGTCGTCCCGATCGCGCAGCAGCGCGCGACGATGCACCTGGACACCATCGCGACGATGGTCGACGTCGACGCGCTGGTCATGTACCCCGCCGTCGCCGACTCGCTGGTGGCCTGGACGGTGACCGCGGAGGTCGAGCCGGACGACGACGACACCACCGACCTGACCGTCCGCGGCCCCGCGCCGTTCTTGTCGGCCGCGGCCGCCGCCATGGGCATCGACCGGCTGCGGGTGATCGACACCGGCCTCGACCCGGTCACCGCCGAGCGGGAGCAGTGGGACGACGGCAACAACACCCTCGCGCTGGCGCCGCGGCTGACGGTGGCCTACGAGCGCAACACCGTCACCAACGCCGCGCTCGAGGCCGCCGGGATCGAGGTCGTGCGCATCGCCGGGTCCGAGCTCGGCAGCGGTCGCGGCGGGCCCCGGTGCATGAGCTGCCCGATCTCCCGCGCCGCCCTCTGACGGTTTCCGCGGGAACCGGCGGTCGGGGGGCTACAGCCCCTGGGCGAGGCGGTGGTAGGCGGCGCTCCAGCGCAGCTCCTTGGCCAGCGACCGCCGGGTGGTGTCCGCGTCGATGAGCACCAGCTCGGTCGAGAACACCTCGGCCAGGTCGGTGAGCTCCTCGGCCCCCAGCGCCGTCGACAGCACGGTGTGGTGCGGCCCCCCGGCGGTCAGCCAGCCCTCGGTCGCCGTCCCGAAGTCCGGCCGCGGCTGCCACACCGCGCGGGCGACCGGCAGGTTCGGCAGCGGCTCGTCGGGCTGGACGACGTCGATCTCGTTGGCCACCCACCGGAACCGGTCGCCCAGGTCGCACCAGCCGACGACGACGCCCTCGCCCGGCGCCGCGGTGAACACCAGCCGGGCCGGGTCCTCGCGGCCGCCGATCGCCAGCGGGTGCACCTCCACCCGCGGCCGGTCGCCGGCGATGGTCGGGCAGACCTCGAGCATGTGCGCCCCGAGGATCTTCGGGGTCTCGGTGTCCAGGTGGTACGTGTAGTCCTCCATGAAGGACGTGCCGCCGGGCAGCCCGTGCGCGGCCACCTTGAGCGTGTGCAGGAGGACCGAGGTCTTCCAGTCGCCCTCGCCGCCGAACCCGTAGCCGTCGGCCATCAGCCGCTGGACGGCGAGGCCCGGGAGCTGGCGCAGGCCGCCCAGGTCCTCGAAGTTCGTGGTGAACGCGCCGAAGCCGCCGTCCTCCAGGAACCTGCGCAGCGCGGCCTCGATGCGGGCCTGGTACCGCACCGCGTCGTGCGCGGGCCCGCCGGGCGCGGCGTCGTCGGCGAACTCGTAGAGGTCCCCGTACTCCTGCACCAGGGCGTCGACGGCGGCGTCCTCGACCGACTCCACCACGGCCACCAGGTCGTTGACGCCCCAGGTGTTCACCGAGACGCCGAAACGGATCTCGGCCTCGACCTTGTCCCCCTCGGTGACCGCGACGTTGCGCATGTTGTCGCCGAAGCGGGCCAGCCGCAGCGACCGGACGGCGTCGGCCGCCGCGGCCGCGCGCGCCCAGGAGCCGACGCGCGCGAGCACCCGCGGGTTCGAGACGTGCCCGGCCACCGTCGTCCGCGGCATGCGCAGCCGGGTGAGGACGAAGCCGTACTCCCGGTCGCCGTGGGCGGCCTGGTTGAGGTTCATGAAGTCCATGTCGATCGTCGCCCACGGCAGGGCGGCGTCGGCCTGGGTGTGCAGGTGCAGCAGCGGCTTGCGCAGCGCGTCGAGCCCGCTGATCCACATCTTCGCCGGGGAGAAGGTGTGCATCCAGGTGATGACGCCGACGCAGGCCGGGTCCTCGTTCGCCTCGCCCATCGCGCGCCGGATCGCGCCGGCGTCGGTGAGCACCGGCTTCCAGACCACCCGGATCGGGACCTCCCCGGCCCCGTCGAGCGCCGCGGCCACCTGCTGCGACTGTGCCGCGACCTGCTGGAGGGTCTCCTCGCCGTAGAGCCCCTGGCTGCCGGTCAGGAACCAGAGCTCGTGCCCGGCGAAGGGGTCCGTGCGCATCAAGCTGCCTTCCTCACTGTCCGTAGACGTTCTGGTAGCGCGTGTAGAGGGAGTCGATGTCGGACTGGGCGATCGGCAGCGGCTCGCCGAGCTGGCGCGAGAAGTGCACCGTCCGGGCGACGTCCTCGGTCATGACGGCGGCCTTGACGGCGGCTTTCCCCGACGGGCCGATCGTGAAGACGCCGTGGTTCTGCATGAGGACGGCGGGCGAGCGGGAGCCGCGCAGCGTGGCGACGATGCCCTGGCCGATCGAGTCGTCGCCGATCAGCGCGAACGGCCCGATCGGGATGGACCCCCCGAACTCGTCGCCCATCGCGGTGAGCACGCACGGGATCGCCTCGCCGCGCGCGGCCCACGCCGTGGCATACGGGCTGTGCGTGTGCACCTGCCCGTTGACCTCGGGCATGTGCCGGTAGACGTAGGCGTGCGCGTCGGTGTCGCTCGAGGGCTTCTTCACCCCGTCGACGGCATTGCCGTCGAGGTCGCAGACGGTGATGCCCTCCCAGGTCAGGTCGTCGTACTCGACGCCGCTGCCCTTGATGACGAAGAGGTCCTCGCCGGGCACCCGCTCGGACACGTTCCCGGACGTCCAGGTGACCAGCTGGTAGCGGGTCAGGTAGCTGTGCAGCCGGGCCACGTGCTCACGCTGCTCGCGGAACGTGCCCCGCTCGGTACGGGTGGTCGTGCTGGTCATGCCTGCTCCTCGGTCAGGGCGGACGCCGTCGTCTCGACGTCGGGGAGGTCCGGCTCGGCCCGCTGGGGGCCGATGCCCACGTGGTCCACGGCGGCCCGCTCGACCGGCAGTGCCGCGACGTACCGCTGCATGAACGCGTCGAACCCGGCGACGTCGCCCGGCTCGGGCTCGACGGTCTCCAGCGCGGCGGCGGGGAAGACCACGGTGTCCAGGTAGTCGGCCAGGCTCTGCTCGGGCGAGCGCCGGGTGGCGAAGGCGGCGAGGACGGCCATCCCCCAGGCGCCGCCCTCGGCCGCGACGTCCCCGACGGAGACCGGCGTGTCGATCGCCGCGGCCAGGAAGCGCTGCGCCACGCCCCTGGTCTTGAACAGGCCCCCGTGCGCGAACATCCGCTCCAGCCGCACGCCCTCGGTCTCCAGCAGCACGTCCATGCCGATCCGCAGGGTGGCCAGGGACGCGAACAGGTGCGTGCGCATGAAGGTGGCGAGGTCGAAGGTGCTGTCCGGGGACCGCACGAACAGCGGCCGCCCCTCCTCGAGGTCGGTGATCGGCTCGCCGGAGAGGTAGTTGTAGGCCAGCAGCCCGCCGCAGTCGCTGGCCCCACCGAGCGCGGCGGCGAACAGGGTCTCGAAGACGGCCGACGGCTCGGCCGCGATGCCCATCGCCCGGGCGAACTCGGCGAACAGCCCGACCCAGGCGTTCAGCTCACTGGCCCCGTTGTTGCAGTGCACCATGGCCACTGGGTCCCCGGCCGGCGTGGTGACCAGGTCCAGTTCGCGGTGCACCCGGCTGAGCTCGTGCTCCAGCACGACCATGGCGAAGATGCTCGTGCCGGCGGAGACGTTGCCGGTGCGCGGTGCGACCGAGTTGGTGGCGACCATCCCCGTCCCCGCATCCCCCTCGGGCGGGCAGAGCGGGATGCCGGGCCGCAGTCGCCCGGGAGGGTCGAGCAGCGCCGCGCCCGCCTCGGTCAGCGTGCCGGCCGGCTGGCCGGCGACGGCGATCGCCGGCAGCAGGTCCGCCAGGGTCAGCTCCACCCCCGCCTCGGCCGCGAGCTGGTCGAACCGGGTCAGCATCGCGGCGGAGTAGCCGCCGGTGTCGCCGTCGATCGGGAGCATGCCGCTGGCATCGCCGACACCGAGCACCTTCTCGCCGGTGAGCCGCCAGTGCACGTAGCCGGCCAGGGTCGTCAGGTGGTCCAGCCGGCCGACGTGGTCCTCGCCGTCCAGGATCGCCTGGTAGAGGTGGGCGACGCTCCACCGGTGCGGGATGTTGGCGCCGAACTCCGCGCTGAGCCGCTCGGCCGCTCGGCCGGTGTTCGTGTTGCGCCAGGTGCGGAACGGCGTCAGCAGCTCCCCGGAGGCGTCGAACGCCAGGTAGCCGTGCATCATCGCCGACACGCCCAGCGCACCGACTCCCGCCAGGTCGACCCCGTGACGGCGCCGCACGTCGGCCGCCAGGGCCGCGACGCTCTCCTGGACACCCGACCAGACGGCGTCCAGCGAGTACGTCCACCGCCGGTCCACGAGCTGGTTCTCCCAGTCGGAGGTGCCGACGGCGAGCGGAGCGGAGTCCGGACCGATCAGCACCGCCTTGATCCTCGTCGATCCGAGCTCGATCCCGAGGGCCGTGTGACCTCCGGCGATCGCGGCGCCGGCGTCCATCGTCATGTCAGGGGAGCCTCTCGCGGTTCGGGAGGTGATGATGTTAGCGTTAACACAGTCAGGGTCACACCCGGGGGCGCGGTAGCGGCCCGGTGCTCGACCGGATCAGCAGCTGCGCCGGCACCGGGTCCGGGTGCAGGTCCTCGCCGCGCAGCCGGGCCAGCACCAGCTGCACGCCGCGGCGGCCCAGCTCGGCGAAGTCCTGGCGGACCGTCGTCAGCGGCGGGGTGAAGTAGGGGGCCTCGGGCAGGTCGTCGAAGCCCACCACGCTGACGTCGCGGGGCGCGTCGAGGCCCTCCTCGGAGAAGGCGGCGAGCAGCCCGAGCGCCATCTGGTCGTTGGCCAGGAACACCGCGGTGATCTCCTCGCCGTCCCGGACGCGGGCGGCCAGCCGCTTGCCGGCCGCGTACCCCGACGACGGCGTCCAGTCGCCGCGCAGGTACTCCGGCACCGGTGCCCCGGACGTGCACAGCTCGGTGTGCCAGCCCTCGATGCGGTCCCGGGCCTCCTGGGAGTCCGCCGGGCCGGTGACGTGGTGGACGGTGTGGTGGCCGAGGTCCAGGAGGTGCCGGGTGGCCAGCCGGGCGCCGGCCACCTGCTCCACGCCGACGGCCGGCCACTCCTTGGAGCCCCCGCTCTGCACCGCGACCAGGGGGATGGGCGCGTCCAGCGCGTGCAGCGCCTCGGAGGCGTCGTCGTAGGTGCCCAGCGCGACGACGGCGTCCACGGACTGCGCCACGAACCGGTCGACGGCGTCGCGCATGGCCTCGGCCGTCGCGTCGTCGAGCACGGTGACGCTGAGCGAGTAGCCGGCGGTGCGCGCGGCCTGTTCGAGGCCGACCAGCGTCTGGGCCGGCCCGTACTGGTTGATGTTGACGGCGACGAAGCCGATCGTGCGGGTCGACCCGGTCACCAGCGCCCGCGCCGCCGTGTTCGGCCGGTAGCCCAGCTCGCGGATGGCCCGCTGCACCCGCTCACGGGTCTGGGGGGCCACGTTGCGGTGCCCGTTGACGACCCGGGAGACGGTCTGGTGCGAGACGCCGGCGCGGGCGGCCACGTCGGCCATGACCAGTGCGCGCGTGGCCCCCTCGGGCTCCACGGTGTTCCCCTCCCCTCGTCGGGTCCCACCGCTGCGGTGGGGGCGGGGCGGTCCCGCGGTGCGCCCGCGGGACCGCCCGGGACCTCAGCGCGAGGCGCCGGCCCGCCGCTTGTTGTAGACGTCGAAGGCGACCGCGAGGAGCAGCACCAGCCCCTTGACCACCGACTGGATGGACTGGTCGACGCCCATGAGCTGCATGCCGTTGCTCATCACGGCCATGATCAGGCCGCCGACCATGGCGCCCACGACCGTGCCGACGCCACCGGTGACGGCCGCGCCACCGATGAACGCCGCGGCGATCGCGTCGAGCTCGAACATGTTCCCGGCCCCCGGCTGCGCGCCGTTGGACCGCGACGAGAAGACGACGCCGGCGACCGCGGCCAGGAAGCCCATGTTGACGAAGATCCAGAAGTTCACCGCGCGGACCTTGACGCCCGAGAGCGTGGCCGCCGCGAGGTTGCCGCCGATCGCGTACACCTGGCGGCCGAAGACGGTCCGCTTGGTGATGACGCCGTAGGCGATGATCAGCACGGCCAGGATGATCAGCACGATGGGCAGTCCGCGCGCGTGCGCCAGCTGCCAGGCGAAGGCCATGACGACCGCGCCCACGAGCACGATCTTGGCGACGAACAGCGGGAAGGACTCGACCGGCTGCTGGTACTTGACCCGCGCCATGCGGGTCCGCCAGTTGCTGACCGCGTAGCCGGCGACCGCGATCGCCCCGATCAGCAGGGTGAACGCGTCGAAGCCCTGGCCGCCGAGCAGCCCGTTGAGGAAGCCGCTGGCGATCCGCCCGTACTCGCTCGGGAACGGCGAGAGCGAGATGTTGTCGAGCACCTGCAGCGTGAGCCCGCGGAACAGCAGCATGCCGGCGAGGGTCACGATGAACGCCGGGATGCCGACGTAGGCGACCCAGAACCCGTGCCAGGCGCCGATCGCCAGACCGACCGCGATGGCGGCCAGCGCCCCCACCCACCAGGGCATGCCCTGGCGGATCACCAGGACGGCGGAGACCGCCCCGGTGAGCGCGACCACCGATCCCACCGACAGGTCGATGTGCCCCGCGATGATCACGATGACCATGCCGATGGCCAGGATCAGGATGTAGGAGTACTGCAGGACGATGTTGGTGACGTTGCCGGGGGAGAGGGACGTCCCCCCGGTCAGGACGGCGAACAGCGCGACGATCACCACGAAGGCGACGTAGATGCCGCTCTGCCGCAGGTTGCTGGTCAGCAGTCCGCGGACGTCGCTGGTGCCGGTGTGCAGCGCCGCGGCAGGCGCGACGTCCTTGGGAGCGGTGGCCGACTGGGCTTCCGGGTCCGACGAGGGGGGAACGGTCCTGGTCATGCCGCGAGCTCCTTCTCCTTGGTCATGAGCTCCATCAGGTTCTCCTGGGTGGCCTGCGTGACGGGCATCTCGCCGGTGATCCGGCCCGCGGACAGCGTGTAGATCCGGTCGCAGATGCCGAGCAGCTCCGGCAGTTCGGAGGAGATGACCAGCACTGCCTTACCGTCCGCGACGAGCCGGTTGATGATCGTGTAGATCTCGTACTTCGCACCCACGTCGATGCCGCGGGTGGGCTCGTCGAGGATCAGCACCTCCGGGTCGGTGTACAGCCACTTGGACAGCACGACCTTCTGCTGGTTGCCGCCCGAGAGCTTGCCGACGATCGACGTGACGCTGGGAGCCCGGACGTTCAGGCTCTTGCGGTAACCCTCGGCGACCTTGATCTCCTCGTTGCCGTTGACGAAGCCGTTGCTCGCGAGCTTCTTCAGGGCGGCGGCGGAGACGTTGCGGCGGATGTCCTCGATGAGGTTGAGGCCGTAGTGCTTGCGGTCCTCGGTGGCGTAGGCGATCCCGGCGTCGATGGCCTCGGCGACGTTGCGCGGCCGGATCTCCTTGCCGTGCACGAACATCCGGCCGGAGATGTTCCGGCCGTAGGCGCGCCCGAAGATGCTCATGGCCAGCTCGGTGCGCCCTGCCCCCATGAGGCCGGCGATCCCGACGACCTCTCCGGCCCGGACGGTGAAGTTCGCCCCGTCGACGATCTTGCGGTCCTGCGTGGGGTGCCAGACGGTCCAGTCCTCGACGCGGAGGATCTCCTCGCCGGGGTGCGACTCGCGCTCGGGGTAGTAGCTCTCGAGATCCCGGCCGACCATCCCGCGGATGATCCGCTCCTGGGTGACCTCGCCGGCGTGCAGGCTCAGCGTCTCGACCGTCTTGCCGTCGCGGATGACGGTGACGTTGTCGGAGACGGCGGTGATCTCGTTGAGCTTGTGCGAGATCATGATGCAGGTGATGCCGCGCTCGCGGAGCCGCCGGAGCAGGTCCAGCAGGTGCGCCGAGTCGTTGTCGTTGAGCGCGGCGGTGGGCTCGTCGAGGATCAGCAGCCGCACGTCCTTCGACAGCGCCTTGGCGATCTCGACCAGCTGCTGCTTGCCGACGCCGAGCTGGCCCACCTGGGTCACCGGGTTCTCCTCGAGCCCCACCGAGCGCAGCAGCTCGCCGGCCTCGGCGTTGGCCTTGTTCCAGTCGATCAACCCGCCGCGGCCGCGCCGCTCGTTGCCCAGGAAGATGTTCTCCGCGATCGAGAGGTAGGGCACCAGGGCGAGCTCCTGGTGGATGATCACGATCCCGACGTGCTCGCTGTCGCGGATGCCGTTGAACCTGACGGGCTGGCCGTCGTAGACGATCTCGCCGTCGTAGCTGCCCGCGGGGTAGACGCCCGAGAGGACCTTCATCAAGGTCGACTTGCCGGCGCCGTTCTCACCGCAGATCGCGTGGATCTCGCCACGCTGCACGGACAGGGTGACGTCCTCCAGCGCCTTGACGCCGGGGAAGGTCTTGGTGATGTTGCGCATCTCCAGGATGTGATCGGCCATGGACCTCGTCGTCCTCGTCTCGAGCGCTGGGTGTGCGTGGTCTCAGGATGGGGCGTCCTGGAGCCCGATGGCGCGTCGGACTGCCTCCCATCCCGGTGGTGCCGGCCGGGCCCGGCAGCAACGGCTGCCGAGCCCGGCCGGGCTCATGGGACGGAGGTCAGTCCGCCACGCCGCTGGTGACCTCTTCGGCCGTCCAGTAGCCGGAGTCGATCAGCACCGACTGGATGTCGTCGGCGAAGACCGTCTCGACCGGGAGCAGGAAGGACGGCACGACCTTGACGCCGTTGTCGTAGGTCTCGGTGTCGTTGGCCTCCGGCTCGTTGCCCTCGGCGAACGCCGTCGCCGCGGCGACGGCCTGCTCGGCCAGCAGACGGGTGTCCTTGAAGATCGTGGAGCTCTGGACCCCGTCCTGGATGAGCTTCACCGAGCCGATCTCGGCGTCCTGACCGGTCACGGGCGGCATCGGGTTGGCAGCGTCGAGCGTCGGACCGTAGCCGGCGTTCTGCAGCGCGGTGATGATGCCGCGGGAGATGCCGTCGTAGGGCGACAGGACGCCGTCGACGCGGGAGCCGTCGTTGTAGGTGGAGGTCAGCAGGTCCTCCATGCGCCGCTGGGCGGTCTCCTGCTCCCACCGCAGGATCGCGGCCTGCTCGATGCTCGTCTGGCCGGACTTGACGACGAGCGTGCCGTCGTCGATCAGCGGCTGCAGGACCGACATCGCGCCGTCGAAGAAGAAGAAGGCGTTGTTGTCGTCCAGCGAGCCCGCGAAGATCTCGATGTTGAACGGGCCGGTGGCCGTACCCGGCTGCCCGTCCGGGGTCTGCAGACCCAGCCCGGTCAGCAGGGCGTTGGCCTGCGCCACCCCGACCTGGAAGTTGTCGAACGTGACGTAGAAGTCGACGTTCTCGCTGTCGCGGATGAGCCGGTCGTAGGCGATGACCGGGATGTTGTTGGACGCCGCGTTCTCCAGCTGGCCGGCGAGAGCGGTGCCGTCGATGGCCGCGATGAGCAGGATGTCGGCGCCCTCGGTGATCATCTGGTCGATCTGCTGCGACTGCGTGGGGATGTCGTTGTTCGCGTACTGCAGGTCGACGCCGTACCCCGCCTCCTCCAGCTGCGCCTGCACGTTCTCGCCGTCGGCGATCCAGCGCTCGGAGGTCTGGGTCGGCATCGAGACGCCGACCGTCAGGTCCTCCGCGTCGCCGCCGCCGGCGCCCCCGCTGCCGCCGGCGCCCTCGCCGCCGCACGCCGCCAACGTCAGCGCCAGGGTGGCGCTGAGGGCGGTGAAGCCGAGCCTCTTGCTCACGTGATCTCCTCCTCGAGATGTCTGCGCGCTCGACCCGGCGCAGGCCCGCCCGTGGCGAGCGCATCAGTGTGAGCGCTAACAAGCGGGCCCCGTCAACCCCTCGACGACAAACGCGCGTCACGTTCTCGTAACGTCGAATTCGTTCGGGTGCACTGCGTCGCGGCGCGGCGCACCGGGCTACTACTGCCGGGTAACATCCGCCGACCGCGAACGGCCGGGAGGACCCACGGGTGGCGCGAGCAGGGACGGCGGGCGGCCGGGCGGGCCGCTCGACCAGCGGCCGGATCGGCCGGATCGGCGGCGGGCTGGTCGGCTGGCTGGTCGTCGTGGAGTTCACCAGCGGCGTCCTGCAGGGGTACTACGTGCCGTTGCTGACCGACCTCGCCCGGCACCTGGGCATCCACGACGCCGACGTCAACTGGCTCGAGGCCGCCCAGCTCATGCTGTCGGCGATCGCGGTGCCGGTCCTGGCCAAGCTGGGCGACCTGCACGGGCACCGCCGGGTCCTGCTGGTCTCCGCCGTCGTCACGGCGGTCGCCAGCCTCGCGCTGGCCGTCGCGCCGACGTTCCCGCTGTTCCTCGCCGCCTGGGCGGTGCAGGGCTGCTACGTCGCCTGGCTGCCGCTTCAGGTGGCGCTCATCCACGCCCGCTCGCGCGGCGTCCCCGACCCGGCGGCCCGGACCCGGCGCGCGACCGGCGTCATCGTCGCGGCACTGCAGGCCGGCGCGATCGGAGGCGCCCTCGCCGGCGGGCAGCTGGGCGGCGCGCTGGACCTGACGGTCGTGCTGCTGGTCCCCGCGCTCCTGGTCGTGGGCGTGTGCGTCGTCATCGCGCTCCGCGTCCCCGAGAGCGAGGGGCGGACCAGCGGCGAGGTGGACACCGGCGGCGCGGTCCTGCTGAGCCTGGTGCTGCTCGTCGTCACCGGCGGGCTGACCCTCGTCCGGCTGGACGGCGACGCCGCGTGGCCGTGGCTGGTGACGGCGCTGGGCGTGCTGCTCGTCGTCCCCTTCGTGCGCTTCGAGCTGCGGCGGCCCGACCCCCTGGTGGACTTCCGCGTGCTGCGCAGCCCCTCGATGTGGCCGGTGCAGCTGACCGCCGCGCTGTTCGGCGTCAGCGTGCTGGGCGCGCAGGGGCCGCTGTCCACGTTCGCGCGGACCGACCCGGCGGTCTACGGCTACGGCCTGGGCCTGTCGACGAGCGCGGTGTCGATCGTCATCGGCGGGTACGTGGTCTCGATGCTCGCCGGTGCGGCCGGCTTCTCCCGCGTCTCGGCGCTGACCAGCCCGCGCACCACCCTCATCGGCGCGGCCACCCTCACCGGCACCGGCTACCTGCTCCTGGTGCCCTTCCACGGCTCCCTGGCGCAGGTCCTGGGCGCGATGGTGGTGGCCGGGCTGGGCTCGGGCGCCCTGGTCGCCGCCATCCCCGCGGCCGCCGCGGCCGCCGCGGTCCCGGGCCGCACCGCCGTGGCCACCGGGCTGACCAACACCACCAAGGTGCTCGGCGGCACGTTCGCCTCGGCCGCCTTCGCCCTCGCGCTGGCCTCCGACGTGCCCACGCTCGCCGACGGCACCGAGGGCACGGCGGGGTCCCTGTCGGGCTACGTCACCGTCTGGGTCATCTGCGGGGTCACCGCCCTCCTCGCGGCCGTGGCGCTGCTCGTCGTCCCGCGGCTGGCGTTCTCCGACCCGCTGCCGGGGCCGGTCGCGTGAGGGCCCGGCTGCTGCTGGCCGCCGCCGGGGTCGCGGCCGCGGCCGCCGCGCGCCGGGTGGCGCGCTTCCGGCCGGAGCCGGCCGACGTGGTCCCGGCCGACGCCACCGGCCTGGACGCCGACGCCGCGGCCGCCCGCCTGGGCGAGCTGATCCGCATCCCGACGATCTCCTCCCGGGACCCCGCGGCCGTGGACGGCGCGGCGTTCGCCCGGTTCCGCGACCGCCTCGCCGAGCTCTATCCGCAGGCGCACCGCGTGCTCGAGCGGCAGGTGCTCGGCGACGGCGCCCTGCTGTACCGCTGGCCCGGGGCGTCGCCCGAGCGGCCCCTGGTGCTCATGGCGCACTACGACGTCGTCCCCGTCGCGGGGCAGGACTGGGCGGAGGACCCGTTCTCCGGGCGGGTCGCCGACGGCTCCGTGCACGGCCGCGGCGCCATCGACGACAAGGGCTGCCTGGTCGCGGTGATGGAGGCGGTGGAGTCGCTGGCCGCGGCGGGCGTCGTCCCGCGGCGCGACGTCTGGTTGTCCTTCGGCCATGACGAGGAGGTCGCCGGCGTCGGGGCCCCGCTGGCCGTCGAGGAGCTGCGGCGGCGCGGCGTGCGGCCGTGGGCGGTCGTCGACGAGGGCGGCGCCGTCGTCCAGGGGGTGTTCCCCGGGGTCCCCGGCCCGGTCGCGGTCGTCGGGCTGGCCGAGAAGGGCCTGCTGGACGTCGAGCTGACGACGTCCGACCCCGGCGGGCACGCCTCCGCGCCGCTGCCCGGCGGAGCTCCCGCCCGCCTGGCCCGCGCCATCGTGCGGATCGACGAGTCACCGTTCCCGCCGCGCCTGGACGACGTCGTCCTCGCGATGGTCGACGCGGCCGGCCGGGCCGCGACGCCGGTCCACCGGGCGGTGTTCGCCCACGCGCCGCTGCTGCGCCCGCTCCTGGCCCGCGTGCTGGCCGCGGCGAGCCGGGAGGCCAACGCGCTGGTGCGCACCACGGTCGCCATCACCCGGCTGGAGGGCAGCGCCGCGGCCAACGTGCTGGCCACCCGGGCGACGGCGCACGCCAACATCCGCATCGCGCTCGGGGAGACGGTCGCCTCGACCCTCGAGCGCCTGCGGCGGGTGGTGGACGACCCCTCGGTGCAGCTGCGCGTGGTCTCCGGGTCCGATCCGTCACCGGTGTCCCGCGCCGACAACGAGGCCTTCGCCGCGCTGGCCGCGTCCGTGCGGGCGGTCTACCCGGACGCGGTCGTGGCGCCGTACGTGATGGTGCAGGCCAGCGACGCGCGGCACTTCTGCGCGCTGTCCGACAGCGTCTACCGCTTCATGCCCTTCGACCTGTCAGCGGCGGAGCTGGCCACGCTGCACGCCGCCGACGAGCGGATCTCCGTCGCCGCCCTGCACCGCGGCGCCTGCTTCTACCGCCACCTCATCCAGCAGCTCTGACCCCGGCTCCCCCGTCGGTTCCCGTGACAACCGACGGATCCTCCCCGTCAGTTTCCGTGAGAACCGACGCCGGGGTCCTCGCTCAGCGGAGGGTGACCTGGCGGGACAGCAGCCCGGCGCGGGCGCGGCGCTCGTCGGCGGTCAGCGGGTCGGTCGCGCCCAGCGCCTGCTCGAGGCGGGCCTGGAACTCGGTCGCCGGACCGGTCCAGTCGGTGGACGGCGCGTCGGCCGGGAGGTCCCACACCGGGACGACGAGGCCGTGCGCGCGGAAGGCGCCGGCGTAGCGGGTGCCCTCCCCGAGGGTGACCTGCTCGGCGGCCCGCAGCCGGGCCAGCGCGTCGAGCAGCCGCTCCTCGGGCTCCGGGCGCACCCAGCGCAGGTGGGCGCGCTCGGCGCCGGGCCGCACCCAGTACGCGGCGCCGAGGCCCGGCAGCAGCTCGGTGGGCAGCACGGCGGCGTTGGCCTGCTCCAGCCCGGCGTGCGCCGCGGGACCGGCGTCGGTGCCCTCCAGCCAGAAGCCGAAGTCCGGGTGCACGGTCACCTCGAACGGGGCCTCGAGGTCCAGGAGCTCCTGCAGCCGGGGGCCAGCCGAGCCCGCGCCGCCGATCGGGCCGGGGTCGACCGGTGCGCCGGCGGGCGCCTCCAGCGCCGCGGCCAGCGCCGTCCCGAGGTCGCGGCTGACGTCGTCGGACGACGTCTGCAGCTGGACGCCGAGCAGGATCTCCCCGTTGGCGCGGACCAGCGCCGGCGCGCCACCCGGCAGCACGCTGGCCAGGGTGACGTCGCGGCCGTCCGCCGTCCGCAGCGGCACCGTCGCAGCCGGCACCAGCTCGCGCAGCGCCACCCAGTGCGGCTCGCCCGGCAGGCCCTCGAAGGGCCGGGTGACCGGCGGCGCGTAGCCCGAGCCGTGGCAGTGCTTGTACCGGCGGCCCGATCCGCAGGGGCAGGGCGCCTTGGGGTTGACGCCGCCCTCGCTGGCGGCGGCGGCAGCGGGACGGCGGCGGGTCGTGGAGCGGGCCATGACCACGAGCCTAGGTGGCCCCCACGCGGGGCCGGTGCCGAGCCCGCGAGGCGGGAGGAGGACGGGGGTCCTCTCTCTAGGCTCCCCCGGTGGCCGCCGCTCCGCTCGACCTCACGGACCCCGCCGTCGTCGCCGACCCCTACCCCGCCTTCGCGCGGGCCCGGGCACTGGCGCCGGTGCAGTGGCACGAGGGCCTGGGCCTGTGGCTGGCCTTCACCCACGCCGAGGCCAACGCCGTCCTGCGGGACCGGCGGCTGGGCCGCATCTGGCGCGACGCGCAGCCGGCCGGGCGGTTCGGCAGCTTCAACCTCATCCACCGGAACGCGATCCTGGAGATGGAGCCGCCGTCGCACACCCGCCTGCGCCGGCTGATCAGCGCCGCGTTCGCCCGCGGGCACGTGGAGCGGCTGCGCCCCTGGGTCGAGGAGCTGGCGGGGCGGCTGGTCGACGGGCTGGTCGAGCGCTCGGGCGGATCCGAGCCGGTCGACGTCCTCTCCGGCATGGCCGAGCAGCTGCCGGTCGACGTCATCGCCGAGCTGCTCGGCGTGCCCGAGGCCGACCGGCCACTGCTGCGGCCGTGGTCGAACGCCATCGTGAAGATGTACGAGTACGGCCGGACGACGGCCGTCGAGGAGGCCGCGGAGCGGGCGGCCGCCGAGTTCGTCGCCTACCTGCGCGCGCTGGTCGCCGACCGCCGCCGGCACCTCGGCGAGGACCTGGTCAGCCACCTGGTCACGGTGCGCGACACCGAGGGCGACCGGCTCACCGAGGACGAGCTGGTCACCACCTGCATCCTGCTGCTCAACGCCGGCCACGAGGCGACGGTGAACGTCACCGGCAACGGGCTGCTGGCGCTGCTGCGGCACCCGGACCAGCTGGCCCGTGTCCGGGCCGACCGCGGCCTGCGCCCCGCGGCGATCGAGGAGCTCATGCGCTTCGACTCGCCGCTGCAGCTGTTCGAGCGGACCGCCACCGAGGACGTCGAGATGAGCGGCGTCCTCGTGCGCGAGGGGCAGAAGATCGCCGCGCTGCTGGGGGCGGCCAACCACGACCCCGCCGTCTTCGCCGACCCCGAGACCCTCGACGTCGGCCGCACCGACAACGCGCACATCTCCTTCGGTGCCGGCGTCCACTTCTGCATCGGCGCCCCGCTGGCCCGGGTGGAGCTGCAGGCCTCGTTCGGCGCCCTGCTCGACCGGACGTCGCGGCTGGAGCTGGGCGGCGAGCCGGTGCGGCGTCCGGAGTTCGTCATCCGCGGCCTGGCCCGGCTGCCCGTCGTCCTCGGCCGCTGAGCCGCCGGGCGCCGGCCCGGCAGCCGCGTACCGAGCGGTAGAAGGTGAGCGGGGTCACTGGCACGATCCAGCCCATGCGTGGGCTCATGCAGGACTACCCCCTGACCATCGATGCGATCTTCCGGCACGTCGAGCAGCACTACGGCGACGGCACCATCGCCACCGCCGGCCCGAACGGGATCACGCGGGCGACCTACGCGGAGTGGGCCGACCGCACCCGGCGCCTGGGCGGGGTCCTCGACACGCTGGGCATCAGCGCCGACGGCCGGGTGGGCACGTTCGCGTGGAACAGCCAGCGGCACCTGGAGCTGTACTTCGCCGCGCCGTCCAGCGGCCGGGTGCTGCACACCCTCAACGTCCGGCTGTTCCCCGAGCAGCTGACCTACATCGCCAACCACGCCGAGGACGAGGTCGTCTTCGCCGACCGCACGGTGCTGCCGCTGCTGTGGCCGCTGATCGACACGATGACGACGGTCAAGCACGTCGTGGTCATGGACGACGGCGGCGACAACGAGATCCCCGACGACCCGCGGGTGCTGGACTACGAGACGCTCCTGGCCGAGGCCTCCCCCGTCGACTTCCGCGTCGACGACGAGTGGCGGGCCGCCTCGATGTGCTACACGAGCGGCACCACCGGCAACCCCAAGGGCGTCGTCTACACGCACCGCTCGACCTGGCTGCACACCATGGGCGTGACGGCGCCCAACGCCTTCGGCCTGGGCATCCGCGACGTCGCCATGCCGGTCGTCCCGATGTTCCACGCCAACGCCTGGGGCATCGCCCAGGCCGCGCCGGCCGCCGGCGCCTCGCTGGTCATGCCCGGGTCGATGATGCAGCCGAAGGCGCTGGCCGACCTCATCGTCGAGGAGGGCGTCACCTTCACCGCCGGCGTCCCGACGATCTGGCAGGGCGTGCTGCCGCACCTGGCCGGCCGGGAGCACCGGCTGCGCGAGATCGGCTGCGGCGGCTCGGCGGTGCCGCGGGCACTGTCGGAGGCCTACCGGGAGCAGGTCGGCCTGGCGATCCTGCAGGCGTGGGGCATGACCGAGACCCATCCGGTCGCCTCCTCCGGCATCCTCCCGCTCCGGTTCGCCGACGCCGACGCCGACACCCAGGCCGCCCAGCGGGCCCGCGCCGGCATCCCCTTCCTCGGCGTCGAGGCCCGGATCGTCGACGCCGAGACGCTCGAGCCCCAGCCGTGGGACGACCAGGCCACCGGCGAGCTGCAGGTCCGCGGCCCGTGGTGCGCGCAGGACTACTACAACCCCGACGCCGGCGTGGAGCTGACCACGCCCGACGGCTGGATGCGCACCGGGGACGTCGCCGCGATGGACGCGCACGGCTCCATCCGGATCGCCGACCGCACCAAGGACCTCATCAAGTCCGGCGGTGAGTGGATCAGCTCGGTGGACCTGGAGAACGCGATCATGAGCCACCCGAAGGTGAAGGAGGCCGCGGTCGTCGGCATCCCGCACCCGAAGTGGGACGAGCGTCCGCTGGCCTGCGTCGTGCTCGAGGAGGGCGAGGACATGTCGGAGGACGAGGTGCTCGAGCACCTCAAGCCGCAGGTCGCCAAGTGGTGGCTGCCGGACGCCGTCGCGTTCATCGACGAGGTCCCCAAGACCAGCGTCGGCAAGTTCTCCAAGAAGGACCTGCGCGCCCGGTTCGCCGACTTCGAGCCGAGCAGCTGACGGGGGACCCCTCGCCGGCGCCCGGGCAGGGGGCCTAGCGGACGAAGGGGGGCCGGCCGGTCTCGCTCACCATGGGCCGGCCGGCCGCCTCCCACCCGCCCATCCCGTCGCCGACGTTGACCGCGTCGAAGCCGTTGGCGTTCAGCCACGCGGCGACCCGCGCGGAGCGGCCGCCGCTGCGGCAGGCGATGTACAGCAGGTCGGCCTCGGGTACCTCGTCCAGGCGGGCCGGCACCTCCCCCATCGGGATGTGGGTCGCGCCGTCGATGTGGCCGTACACCCACTCGTCCTCCTCGCGGACGTCGAGGACGGCGGCGTCCTCGGGGACCTCGCTCGCGGAGACGGTCGGGACCTGGAACGGCATCACGTCTCCATGATGCACGGGGCCGCGGGTTCCCCGGCTGCGAGGATGGGGGTGATGAGCGCCTCTCCCGTCCGTGACCCCGCCTGGTCGCTGTCCCGCTCGGCGATCGGCCTGTGGGTGACCGAGGGGGTGCTGGGCACGCTGTTCTACGGCCTGCTGGTCGCGGCCTTCGTCCTGTTCGTCCCCGTCGGCGGGCCGGTCCCCGTGCTGCGGTGGGTGTTGCCGGTCCTGGTGGCCTGCTACGCGGTCGTCGCCGTCGGCATCCGGCCGTGGTTCCGCCACCGCGTGCACCGCTGGGAGGTCACCGACGAGGCGGTCCACACCCTCACCGGCTGGCTGACCCGCACCTGGACGCTGGTGCCCATCTCCCGCATCCAGACCGTCGACGTCACCCGCGGGGTGCTGCAGCAGCTGTTCGGCCTGGCCACGGTCGCGGTCCTCACCGCCTCCAGCCAGGGCACGGTGCGCGTCTGGCACCTGGAGGCCGACGTCGCGCAGCGGGTCGCCGACGACCTCGCCCGCCGCGCCGAGCTGGTCCGCGACGAGGCGACGTGAGCGCACGGGGAGGGCGGCACCGCAGCGGGGGACGGGCGCGGAGCGGACCCGGCGGCACGGGGACCGGGGTCCCGTCGCGAGCGGGACGGCGGACCTCACCCCGGATCGTCCTGGTGCACACCGCCACGTTCCGGCAGGCCCGCCAGCTCGTGCCGGCGCTCATCCCGATCGCGGCGGTCACCGGTTTCGACGACGGGCGGACGACGATCGTCGTCCTGGTGGCGGCCATCACCGCCCTGTCGCTGCTGGCCGCCGCGCTCACCTGGTGGCGGTTCAGCTACGCCGACGGGCCGACGGCGATGGTCGTGACCCGGGGCCTGCTGGCGCGGTCGGTCCGCACCGTGCCGAACGACCGGATCCGGGGGGTCGAGGTCGAGACGCCGCCGCTGCACCGGCTGTTCGGGCTGGTCCGCCTGCGCATCGACGCCGCCGCCGGCTCGGTGGGCGTCAGCGAGGAGGAGCTGGTCGTCGACGGCGTCCCGCGCGCCGAGGGCGACCGGCTGCGGGAGCGGCTGCTGGCCGGCCGCGCGGTCCGACCGGACGACGGCGTGGCGCCGGAGGCGCCGGCCGAGGAGGTCATCGCCCGCTTCGACCCCCGCTGGCTGCTGTACGCGCCGCTGGTCGGCAGCTACCTCGTCGTCCCGGTGGCCGCCGTCGGCACCCTGTTCCGGTTCCTCGACGAGCTGCCCGACGGGCTGCTGCCGGACGTGGACGGCCCCGACCTCTCCGACACCCAGCTGGTGGTGGGCGCGGCGGTGGTGGCCCTCCCGCTGCTCGCGCTCGCCGCGGTGGTGGGGGCCGCGGTGGTGAACTGGGGGTTCCGGCTGGTGCGGCGCGGTGGGTCCCTCGTCGCCGTCCGCGGCCTGCTCACCCGGCGGCACACGGAGCTGGAGGTCGACCGGATCCGCGGCGGCACCCTCAGCGAGGGGCTGGGGATGCGCTGGGTGCACGCGGCGCGGGTCAACGCGCTGGTCACCGGCCTCGGCCAGGCCCACCGCCGGGGGCAGCTGCTGCCGCTGGGCCCCCGGCCGGTCGCCGCGGCGCTGCTCACCCGGCTGGTCGAGGACCCGGGCCCCCTCCGGCCGCACCCGCCGGCCGCCCTCCGCCGGCGGCTGGTGCGCGCCGTCTCCGGTGGGCTGCTGGTGACCGCGGCCGGCGGGGTCGTCCTGAGCACGCTGGGCTGGTGGTGGCTCCTCGTCGCCGGCGGCCTGCTGACCGTGCTGGGCGTGCCCCTGGGGATCGGCCGCTACTCGGCCCTCGGCCACCGGGCCGGGCCCCGGTCGTTCAGCGTCCGCAGCGGCTGGCTGGTCCGGGAGCAGGCGGTGCTGCAGCGCCGCGCCGTCGTCGGCTGGCAGGTGCGGCAGAGCGTGTTCCAGCGGCGGATGGGGCTGGCCACCGTGGTGGCCTGCGTGGGCGCCGGCAGCGGCGGCTACGCGGCGGTGGACATGGCCGCCGACGAGGTCGCCGCCTTCACCGCGGCCGCGTCGTCGGGCACCTGGGCCGGCGCCCTCGCCGGCTGAGCACCGGCCCCGGTCGCCCGGGATCGTCGGTGGCCGGCCCTACGGTCGTGCTCCCCGCGAGAGGAGAACCGCATGCCCGACGTCGACGGCAACCAGCCCCTCGGGACACCGACCTGGATCGACCTCGCCGTCCCCGACCTGCAGCCGGCGCTGGACTTCTACGGCGCGGTGTTCGGCTGGGAGTTCCGGATCGGGCCGGAGGAGTACGGCTCGTACACGACCTGCCTGCTGCGCGGCCGCCCGGTCGCGGCCGTGTTCGTCGACGCCGAGCGCACCCCGGCCTGGGACGTGTATCTGGCGACGCCGGACTGCGACGACACCACCGCCCGCGCCCGGGAGGCCGGGGCCGCGGTGCTCGAGGAGCCGACGGACGTCATGGCCCAGGGGCGGATGGCGATGCTGCGCGACCCGGTCGGCGCGCGCGTCGGGCTGTGGCAGGGCCGCGACCACGTGGGCTGCCAGGTGGTCAACGAACCCGGCGCGCTGGTCCGCAACGACCTGGTCACGCCCGACCCCGGGCCCGCCCGGCGGTTCTACGCCGAGGTCTTCGGGTTCACCCTCGACGGCAACCCCGACCTGCCCGGGTTCGACTTCACCTTCCTGCGCCGTCCCGACGGCCACGAGGTCGGCGGCGTCCTGGGGCTGCCCGACGCGGCGGGCTCCGCCTGGGGCACGGCCCTCGAGGTGGCCGACGCCGACGAGACCGTCCGCCGCGCCCTCGGGGCCGGGGGCCGGTCACCGGGGGTGGAGGCGTTCGTCTACGGGCGGATGGCCACGGTCGTCGACCCGTTCGGCGCGGAGTTCTCCGTCATCGCGCGGCCGGCGAGCTGACCGGCTCCGCCCCCGCCAGGCCGGTGACCAGGCCGGCCGCCGCCTCCGGGTGCTCCCCGGTCAGCAGGCCCGCGGCCGCCAGCACGTACCGGCGGTCGACGACGACGGTCGCGTCGGCCAGCACGCCGCCGGCGCCGCCGCGGTCGGCGCCGATGCGGGCTCCCGCCGCCGCCAGCGCCGGCCGGTCGGCGTGCCGGAACACCCCGCCGGAGAGGACGACGAGACCGGCGCCGCGCGCGCCCGCACCGCCGGGACCGTAGGCGGCCTCGGCGCGCAGGTGCCGGCGCAGGGCGATGGTGGCCGCCGCGACGCCGAGGTCGAGCGGCTCGTCCCCGGTCACCGGCACGTCCTCCGCCGCGGCCGCCGCGCGGAGCGCCCCGGCGCTCGCGGCCACCCCGAGGTCCCCCTCGACGGTGCGCCGCGCCGCGGGCACGCCGACCGCCTCGCGGCCCAGGGACGCCTGCTCGGCGTCGGGGTCGGGGACGCAGTACACGTCGGTGGTCGCGCCGCCGACGTCCACCACGACCACGCCCGGTGCGGGCTGCCCCGACCGGGCGGCCGCCAGTGCGGTCACCCCGGCCAGCACGGCGTCCGGCGTCACGGTGCGCACCCACTCGGCCAGCCGCGGGTCGGTGGAGAGCCGGTCGCCGCCGATGACGTGCCGCAGGAAGACCTCCCGGATCGCCGCGCGCGCCGAGTCGGGGGCCAGCCGGCCGATGTCGGGCAGCACGTTGTCGGCCGCCGTGACCGGCACCCCGCCGGCCCGCAGCACCGCCGCCACCTCGTCCCGGACGGCGGTGTTGCCCGCCAGCACGACCGGGACGGACCCGTCCACACCGGCGAGCGCGGCCGCGTTGTGCCGCAGCACCGACGCCTCGCCGCCGTCGGTGCCGCCGGCCAGCAGCACGACGTCGGGCGCCGACCGCGCCAGCGCCTCCAGCGCGCCGTCGTCGAGGGGGCCGGCGGCCACGTGCACGACCCGCGCCCCGGCCGACAGCGCCGCCCGGTGCCCGGCCTCGGCGCTGATCAGCTCCTCGTAGCCGACCACGGCCAGCCGCAGCCCGCCGCCGGCGCTCGAGCAGGCCACCACCGGCACGTCGGGGAACCCGGCGGTGGCGGCGAGCACCCCGCGGACGACGTCCGCCGGGTCGGTCGGGGCCTGCGCGGTGGCCAGCAGCTCCCCGGTGGGCAGCGCCACGAGCGCGGCCTTCGTCCAGGTCGACCCGATGTCCACGCAGGCCAGGGCGCTCACGCCCGCGCCAGCCCCGCCTCCGCGGCGCCGGCGGTGAGCGCGTCCAGCCCGAAGGCCTGCACCGGCCCGAGCGCGCCGGCGTCGCGGGCGCCGTGCGCCGCGGCGTGGGTGGCGCCCCACGCGAGCAGCGCCGCGGTGAGGCCGTAGGGCTCGGGCCCGGCCAGCTCCACCCGGCTGACCAGCGCACCGGCCCGGTCGCGGACCTCGGCCACGGTGCGGGTGCGGGCCTCGGCCAGCGTCCGCGCGGAGGGGCCCTCGGCGACCCGGCGTCCGGCGAGGGCGGCCAGCCGCCGCGTGCCGGCGCGGGCCAGCGGCAGCCGGCCCGCCACGTCCGACAGCGGCGCCAGCCGGTGCGCGACGGGGGTGAGGGGGCCGAACCAGTCCAGGGCGACGCCGACCTCGCGCAGGCCGGGGGCGAGGTCGGGCAGGGTGAGGTGCTCGGCGCCGCCGATGGACAGGCCCCGGCGCGGCCGGCCGGCCGCCTCGAACCGCCACAACCGGCGCCCGGCGACCTCCTCGCGCAGCGCGCCGCCGGTGTAGGCGAAGCCGGGCTCCAGCAGGACGCCGAGCAGCGAGACCAGCGTGCCTCGGGAGAACGCCTGCCCCGACGTGCCGTCGAGCGCGTAGCCCACGTCGACGCGGTGCGCCCGGTCGCCGGCCTCGGTGAGCGCGAGCGCGCCGGCGAGGGCGCCGGGCACGTAGTCCAGCCCGAAGGCGGGCACGAGCGCGGCACCGGTGACCGCCGCCCGGGGACCGGCCCGCTCGAACACCCGCCGCAGGAACGGCGGCTCGCCGGTCGAGTCCAGGTACACCGCGCCGGCGGCCACGGCCGCCTCCACGGCCGGCCAGCCCAGCCGGAGGAACGGGCCCACGGTGGTGACCAGGACGTCGCCGTCGCCGAGCAGGGCGCGGACGGAGGCGGGGTCGGAGGCGTCGGCGCGCGCCGTCTCCAGGCCACCCAGCCGCTCGGCCAGCGCCGCCAGCCGGCCCGGGTCCCGCCCCGCGAGCACGGGACGGGCACCGCGCGCGACCAGCGCCTCCGCCGTCCGGCGCCCGGTGTACCCGGTCGCGCCGAACAGGACGATGCGTGCGCTCACCCCGGCGACCCTAGCCGCGACTGTCGATCACCGTTGCGGGTAGCGGGGCAGGGATGACCACCGACGCGCACGCGTTCCGGAGGTCCTCACTGCGCCGCGCCGCGGCCCAGGCCCACCCGGCCGGCCAGCGCGGCCGCCTCGACCCGGGTGGCCACCCCGAGGCTGCGGAGCAGGGCGGCGACCAGCCGTTTGGCGGTCCGGTCGGACACGTGCAGCGTCGTGGCGATCTCCATCGTGCCGGCGCCGTCGGCGACCAGCCGCCACAGCCGGCGCTCGTCCGCGGTGAGCCGGTCGGCGATGCCCTGCTCCCCGGTGGGGGCGGCGTCCTCCAGCAGCTTGCGGAGCAGGTCCTCGGGCAGCACCGACCAGCCGTCGAGGACGGCGAGCAGCGGGCGCACCAGCAGCTCCGGGTCGGCGGTCTTGGGCAGGAACGCCGCCGCCCCCGCGCGCAGGGCCTCGACCGCGGCGTCCGCCTCGGCCAGGCCCGAGAGGGCCACGACGCGCACCAGGGGGTCGGCGCGGCGGATGGCCGCGATCGCCCGCGTGCCGCCGGGCGGGGGCATGTGCAGGTCGACCACGGCGACGTCGGCGTGGTGCCGGCGCACCAGCGCGGCGGCCGCCGAGGCGTCATCCGTCGTCCCCACCACCCGCACCTGTCCGCCACTGACCACGGGCAGCAGCAGGGCGAGCCCGCGGCTGAACAGCGGGTGGTCGTCCACCAGGACCACATCGACCGGACGGCGCTCAGCACCGGCGTCGCTCATCCCCACCCCACTCCCCCTGGTCGCCGCGCCCTCCGGGGACTGCTGGCCGCATCGCACGTCGGAGGTGCCCATGACCCTGGCCGCCAACCCCTCTCCCCTGGTCCTGACGACGGGGCTGCTGCCCGCCCTGCGCCGCCTGGTGCGCGGTCGCCGCCGGCGTCCCGACCCGGCCGGCAGTGTCCGCCCGACCCCGCCCGAGGCCCTGGTCCGGGCGCTGTGTCACGACATGCGGACGCCGCTGGCCTCCCTGGAGACCCTGCTCGGCAGCCTGGGGCGGACCTCCGCCGACCCCGCCGAGGTGCTGGAGCTCGCCCGCGCGCAGACCGCGCACCTCTCCTCCATGCTGCGCACCGCCGACGCCACCGGCGGAGCGGCGCCGCGCACCGGGGCGGCCCGCCGGCTCGGGGACGTCGTCCGCGCGTCGATGGCCGCCTGCGGCCTGCCCGCCGGCCAGCTCACCGTCGTGCTCGGGGAGGGGGCGGAGCAGGTCGCGGTCGGTGACGCGCGCGTCCAGCGGATCCTCACCAACCTGATGGAGAACGCCCACCGGCACGGCGACGGCGCCGCCGTGCGGCTGGAGGTGACCCGCCGGGCGGGCTGGGTCGACCTGGCGCTGACCCAGGTCGTCGTCCGCCCCGAGCGGCTGCTGGGTCACCTGCGGACGCAGGAGCCGCCGGCCGACCTCACCGGCCTGGGCCTGTGGTCGGTGCAGCGGCAGACGCGCGAGCTCGGCGGTCATCTCGTGTGGGAGGGCAGCGGCGCGGCCCTGACGCTGCGGGTGCAGCTGCCCGACCGCTGAGGGATTGGCACCGGGGGGCCAGCGGTCGGCACCGGTGGGCCAGAGCGCGCGGGCAGATCCCTGGTGTCACCGCATCGGCGGTGGTCGCGACGACGAGGGAGAGCCCGTGTTCACGCACACCCACGCCCTGCAGTACGAGGCCAAGCCCGACGGCCCCGACCCGGACTTCGCGCGCAAGATGCAGGAGGTCCTCGGCGGTCAGTGGGGCGAGATGACCGTCGCCACGCAGTACCTGCTGCAGGGCTGGAACTGCCGGCTGCCCGGCAAGTACAAGGACCTGCTCCTGGCGATCGGCACCGAGGAACTGGCCCACGTCGAGATGATCGTGACGATGATCGACCGGCTGCTCGACCACATCCCGCTCAAGCCCGACGCCGCCGACCGCACCAAGGAGGCCGCCGCCGGGTACGGCCAGCACAACCCGCAGCACCCGATCGTCAACGGCGCGGGCGCCTCCTACATGGACAGCATGGGCAACCCGTGGACCGGTGCCTACGTCACCGCCAGCGGCAACCTGATGGCCGACTTCATGTACAACGCCACCGCCGAGATGCAGGGCCGGCTGCAGGTCGCCCGGCTCTACAACATGACCGACGACCCCGGCGTGAAGGACATGCTGCGGTTCCTCATCACCCGCGACCACTACCACCAGCAGCAGTGGCTGGCCGCGATCGAGGAGCTCAAGGACGACGGCCTCGAGGGCATCCCGGTGCCCGAGGCGTTCCCGCTGGAGGAGGAGGTCGGCGACCTCGGCTACACCTTCATCGACGCCTCCGACGGCCCCGAGGCCTCGGCCGGCCGCTGGGCGTCGGGCCCGTCGGTCGACGGTCGCGGCCAGTTCTCCGCCCGCCCGATCGAGGCGACGGCGGACGCCCCGATCCTGCCGCCCGGCGACCCGCGGCTGTTCCCGACGCCCCAGCAGCCGGGGCAGTCGTTCATCCAGAAGGCCAAGGACATGCTCAAGTGAGCGTCTGCTCGCCCCAGCACAGCAGCTGAGCCCGTCCCGTCCTGCGCCGTCGCCGCGCCGGCGACCGGGTCCGCACCGACCTGGCCGCCGGCCGGCGGGACGCCTCCCCCGCTGGAGGAAGCACCGTGCACCTGTCCCTCCCCGCCGTCCTGCTGACGGTGGTCTACGCCGCGGCGCTCGCCGTCGCCGTCACCGCACCCGGTGAGCACGCCCTCGCCGGCGTCGTCGTCCTCACCGGCCTGGTCTCCCGCTGGGCCGTGCGGCACCGCCGCGTCCACCGCGCACTCGCGGTGGACGCCGTCCTGACACCGGAGGCCGCCCCCGCCCGGGCCGTCGCCTGACCCCGCGCCGCCCCCGTCGGTTTCCGCGGAAACCGCCGCTCCACCCCGACGGTTTTCCGCGGAAACCGCCGCTCCACCCCCGACGGTTTCCGCGACAACCGCCGCTCAACGCACGAGGCGCGCGCCCCCGTACAGGGACGCGCGCCTCGGGGTGAGCCTGCGAAGGGTGGGGAGGACGGGGTCCCGCCTCGGCACCTGGCCGCCCTTCAGGGTCCCGCGCCGAGCCTGCGAGGCGTGGGGGGAAGGGCGGTCCTTTCAGTGCTGGACGGCCTTCTCCGCACCGATCCCGGTGAGCGCCCGCACCTCGAGCTCGGCCCACTTGTCCTCGTTCGGCTTCTCCTTGGACAGGACGGTGCCCAGCCAGCCGAGGAAGAACGACAGCGGGATGGACACCAGGCCAGGGTTGTTGAGCGGGAACCAGGAGAAGTCCACGCCCTGGATCAGCGACGTGCTCTTGCCGGTCGCCTCGACGATCGGCGCACCCGACACCACCGGCGAGAAGATGATGAGGACGATGCAGGCGATCAGCCCGCCGTACATCGACCACAGCGCACCCTGGGTGGTGAAGCGCTTCCAGAACAGCGTGTAGAGGATGGTCGGCAGGTTGGCCGACGCGGCGACGGCGAAGGCCAGCGCCACCAGGAAGGCGATGTTCAGCCCGGCCTGCAGCGCCAGGATGCCCAGCCCGATGGCGATCGCACCGATCACCACCGCGGTGATGCGGGCGACCCGCACCTCGCCGTTGGGCGGCACGTTGCCCTTCTTGATCACCGAGGCGTACACGTCATGGGCGAAGGACGCCGACGCGGTGATCGTCAGGCCGGCGACGACGGCGAGGATCGTGGCGAACGCGACGCCCGCGATGACGCCCAGCAGCACCGTGCCACCCAGCTCGAACGCCAGCAGCGGGGCCGCGGAGTTCACCCCGCCGGGCGCGCCCAGGACCGTCTCCGGGCCGACCAGCGCACCGGCGCCGTAGCCGATGACCAAGCTGAACAGGTAGAAGATGCCGATCAGCCAGATCGCCCAGACCACCGAGCGCCGGGCGTCCTTCGCCGTCGGCACGGTGTAGAAGCGCATCAGCACGTGCGGCAGGCCCGCCGTCCCGAGGACCAGCGCCAGGCCGAGCGAGACGAAGTCCAGCTTGGAGGTGCCCGTGGCGCCGTACTGCGCGCCGGGCGCCAGGACGTCGCGGCCGGCGACGGCGTTGTCCACCGAGCCGCCCAGCAGCGCGGACAGGTTGAACCCGAACTTCGCCAGCACCCACAGGGTCATGACCAGCGCGCCGGCGATGAGCAGCGAGGCCTTGATGATCTGCACGTACGTGGTGCCGCGCATGCCACCGACCAGCACGTAGATGATCATCAGCGCGCCGACGAGGACGACGACCAGCGCCTGGGCCGCCTCGCCGGTCACGCCGAGCAGCAGGGTCACCAGGCCCCCGGCGCCCGACATCTGGGCCAGCAGGTAGAACAGCGAGACCGCGAGGGTGGAGATGGCCGCCGCCGTCCGGACCGGGCCCTGCCGCATCCGGAAGGCCAGGACGTCGGCCATCGTGAACCGGGCGGTGTTGCGCATCAGCTCGGCGACCAGCAGCAGCGCCACCAGCCAGGCGACGAGGAACCCGATCGAGTACAGGAACCCGTCGTAGCCGAACACCGCGATCGCACCGGCGATGCCGAGGAACGAGGCGGCCGACAGGTAGTCGCCGGCGATCGCCAGACCGTTCTGCGTGCCGCTGATGTTGCGGCCGGCCGCGTAGTAGTCGGCGGCGCTCTTGTTGGTGCGGCTGGCCCGGAAGGTGATCACCAGCGTCACGGCCACGAAGACCGCGAAGATCGAGATGTTGACGGCCGGCTCGCCGATGGTGGCCGACTCGGCGGCGACGACCTCAGCCACGGGTGGCCTCCCGGGAGACGTCGGTGCCGCCCGAGGCGTACTCGTGGTGCTCCAGCCGGTCGCGCATCTCGTCGGCGATCGGGTCGGTCTGCTTGTTCGCGTGCGCCACGTACAGGTGCGTGATGACGAACGTGGTGAGGAACTGCGCGAGCCCCAGCAGGATCCCGATGTTCACGTTGCCGAAGACGTCGGTGGCCATGAAGTCCGGCGCGTAGGTCGAGAGCAGGACGTACAGCAGGTACCAGGTCAGGAACGCCACGGTCATGGGGAAGGCGAAGCGACGGAACCGCCGCCTGAGCTCGGTGAACTCCGGTGAGTTCTGCGCCTGCCGGTACTCCTCCGGTGTCAGCAACCTGCGTTCGGGTGGTGTCACGGTGCGTCCTCCCGTGTCGGACCGGTGACCAGCGGAATGGTGATCGCGGTCACTGTAGAGAGCGCTCCCGGCCGCCGTCTGCCCTTCGACACCGATCCGTGTCGCACAACCGCTCGACGGGCGTAACGGCACGGGAACGCGCAGCCGGTGCAATGGGTCATGGCTGCATCCGGAGGGACGTCGAGCGGGTGGTTCCCGGTGGCCCGCGCCGCCGAGGTCGGGACGAGGCCGGTGCCGGTCGGCGCCGGGGGACGCGCCTTCGTCGTCGTCCGCCTGCGCCCCGGGGGCGAGGTGAGCGCGTTCCCCGCCCGATGCCCGCACCGGCTGGTCCCCCTCACGGCCGGCCGCGTGGTCGAGGGGCGCCTGCAGTGCCCCCACCACGGCTGGCAGTTCGACGGCGAGGGCCGCTGCGTCGCCATCCCGTCACTGGGCGTCGAGGGGACGCCACCCCCACGCGCGGACCTCCCGGTGCCGTGGGCCGTGGACGAGCGGCACGGTTGGGTCTGGCTGGCACCCGAGCCCACCGCCGCCCCCGGCGGGCGCGCCCGGCCGCGACCACCTCCGTCGAGCCGGTCCCCGAGCCGCCGGCCCCGGAGGGGCCGGTGCTCGGCAACCTCGACCCCGCGCTGGAGTCCGCGTGGCACCCGGTGGCGCTCTCCCGGGAGCTGCGCCCGGGCGGCTGGCTGCAGGTGCGGCTGCTGGGCCGCACCTGGATGCTGCGCCGGACGGCGTCCGGGCTCGAGGTCGACCCCCCGGCGTTCGGCGTCCGGGAGCGGCTCGGCGTGGTGGAGCTGGCCCTCGCCGAGCCGCGGGACGTGCCCCTGGAGGTGCCCGAGGACGGCGACCGGCGGTTCGTGAGCACCTGGCTGCCGCCGGTGCGCTCTCCCGGCCCGGCCGGACCGCTGGCCGACACCTTCCTCGACGTCGCGCACGCACCGTTCGTGCACCGCCGCATCGGGGGCCCGCCGGGCGCCGCGGAGGTCGCCGCGTTCGCCGTGGTGCCCGAGGAGGGCGGGTTCCGCGCCGAGCTGGACCGGGCCTACGAGACACCGCACCACCCCGACGGCGTCGGCGGCCCGCCGGTGCACCGCCGGGCCACCTACACCTACCGGGCCCCGTTCCAGCTGCGGCTGCGGCTGGACTCGACCGACACCGGGGCGGTCACCACGGTGCTGTGCCTGCTGCAGCCGGAGGACGCCGACTCGACCCGCGTCTACACGCGCATGCTGATGTCGGCCGGCCCCGGCGAGCGGCTGCCCGGCCCCGAGGACCTCGCCCGCGAGGTGGCTCTCCAGCGCGAGGTCCTCGCGGAGGACCTCGCCCTGCAGGCGCTGCTGCCCGCCGAGGGGCTGCCGCTCGGCACCCGCGACGAGCTGCACGTGCGTGCCGACCGGCTCGGCGTGGCACTGCGGCAGGCGCTGTGCGACTTCGTCCGACCTGCTGCGCGGCTGCGGGGCGTGGCCTGATCAGTCCGCCGGCAGCGGCTCGCCGCACCCGGCGCAGCGGGTGGGCGGGTCCTCGTCGGCCAGGCGGCCGCAGGCGGGGCAGACCCGGGGCAGCCAGCAGGCCGGGTCGCCGCCCTCGGGCTCCGCGGGCGCACCGGGTGCGACGTCGTCGGAGGTCACCGCCGCATGATGCCGCGCCCGTCGCCGCCGCGCGCCCGACGCCCGCCCGCCGTCCCGCAGCCTCCCGGGGACCGTCGCGCCGCCGACCCGCCGCGGGCTGGGATGCTGGGGGCGTGCCGTCCCCCGCTGCCCGCCGCACCGCGCTCGCCGTCGTCGCCACCCTCGCCGGACCGGCCGCCTGGGTGACCCGCGCCGCCTGGGGACTGCCCACCGCGCTCGGCGCCAGCCGGCGGGCGGTGCGGCCGTACGTCGCGGGGTCGCCGCAGTTCTCCGGAGGCCGGTTCCACAACCGGGTGACCACCCCCTCGCTGCCCCCGGCCAGCGCCCGCCGCGGGCTGCTGCGCCAGATGCACGACGAGCGGCACACCGGGTTGCCGGCGCACCCGGTGCCGCTGGTGCGGCCGGAACTGCCCGCCGAGGCCGCCGAGCTCGCGGTCACCTGGTTCGGGCACTCCAGCGCGCTGGTCGAGGTCGACGGGCGCCGGGTGCTGGTCGACCCGGTGTGGGGCGAGCGCGTCTCCCCGTCGCCGCTGCTGGGCCCGACCCGGCTGCACCCCGCGCCGGCTCCGGTGACCGAGCTGCCGCGGGTGGACGCCGTGCTCCTCTCGCACGACCACTACGACCACCTCGACCTCCCCACGGTGCGCGAGCTGCTGCGCACCCAGACCGCCCCGTTCCTCGTGCCGCTGGGCATCGGTGCCCACCTGCGCGGCTGGGGCGTGCCGGAGGAGCGCATCGTCGAGCTCGACTGGGACGGCGTGGCCAGCGTCGCCGGGCTGACCCTCACCTGCACGGAGGCGCGGCACTTCTCCGGCCGCTTCTTCTCGCGCGACACCACGCTGTGGGCGTCCTGGGTCATCACCGGCCCCCGGCACCGGGTGTTCTTCGGCGGCGACACCGGCTACACCCCCGCCTTCGCCGGCATCGGCGCCCGGCTGGGCCCGTTCGACCTCACGCTGCTGCCGATCGGCGCCTACAACGACGCCTGGCAGTACATCCACATGACCCCCGAGGAGGCCGTTCGCGCGCACGGCGACCTCGGCGGCGGCCTGCTCGTCCCGATCCACTGGGCGACGTTCAACCTCGCCTTCCACCGCTGGGCCGAGCCGGTGCAGCGGCTGACCGCCGCGGCCCGGCGCTCGCAGGTGCAGGTCGCCGTGCCGCGGCCCGGTGAGCGGGTCGACGTCCTGGCGCCACCGCCGCTCGACGACTGGTGGACGGCGGTCGGCTCGGCCGCCGACGAGCCGCAGGAGGACGACGACGCCGGCGCGGGCAGCTCGGTGCTGGCGCGGGCGGCGTCCTGGCTGGTGGCGCGGCGCCAGGGGGACTGACGCGGCAATCCGGTCGCGTCCCACCTGATGGTGTCAAGTGGAACCGGTTCGGACTCAAGTGCGCGCGGACCCGGGACGAAGGTCCCCTCACACCGACAAGTGGAGGGACTCCAGTCTCATGCCGCTCTTCCCCCGTCGCGGCGCCCCCTCGGCGGCCGACGCGCAGGTCGCCGAGGCGCGGGCGAACGTCGAGGCGGTGTCCGCCGTGGTCCCCGCGCTCCTGGGTGCCACCACGACGGACGAGGCCGTCCGGACCGCCCTGGACCTCGTGCGCTCGCACTTCGGCTGGGCCTACGGGTCCCACTGGCGCCTCGACCCCACCGACCGGGCGCTGCACGTCGCGCAGGAGTCCGGGGACGCCGGCCCCGAGTTCCGCGAGGTCACCCGCACGGCGTCCTTCCGCGAGGGCGTCGGGCTGGCCGGCCGGGCGTGGCGGTCGCGCGACCTGGTCTTCGTCCCCGACCTCGGCCGGCTGGCCGACTGCGTGCGCGCGCCGGTGGCCCAGCGGGTCGGCGTCCGCTCCGGCATCTGCTTCCCCCTCCTGGAGGACGGCGTCGTCACCGGGACCATGGACTTCTTCGCCACCGAGACCCTGGAGCCCTCCGCGGAGCGGTTGGCCACCCTGCGCACCGTCGGCCTGCTGGTCTCCCAGGCGATCGAGCGGGTGTCCGCGGCCGCCCGCCAGGCCAAGGCGGCGGAGGACACCCGGGCGGTGAGCGACCTCCTCCGGGAGGTCACCTCCGCGACCACCCGGGAGGAGGCGACGGCCCGCGCGCTGCACACCATCCGCACGGGCTTCGACTGGGCCTACGGCTCCTACTGGGCCGTCGACCCGGCCGAGCGGGTGCTGCGCTTCGTCACGGAGTCCGGCGACGCGGGCCAGGAGTTCCGCGAGGTGACGCTGGCGGCCTCGTTCGCCGAGGGGGTCGGGCTGGCCGGCCGCGCCTGGCGCTCACGCGACCTGGTGTTCGTCGAGGACCTCGCCGAGGTGACCGACTGCGTGCGCGCGCCCGCGGCCCGGCGGGCCGGCGTCAAGTCGGGCGTCTGCCTGCCGATCGTGGTCGCCGGGGAGGTCGTGGGCACCCTCGACTTCTTCGCCACCCGGACGCTCGTCCTCGCCCCCGGCCGGGCCCAGGCGCTGCGCAGCGCCGCGTTCCTCCTCGCGCAGGCGCTGGAGCGGTTCGCGGCCGCGGAGCGGCTGGAGACCGCCGGCCGGGAGCTGCTGGAGTCGATCACCGAGGTCGAGCGCAACGTCCTGTCGGCCTCGTCCGTGGCCGGGAACGGACGGCGGCTGACGGCGGAGGCCGACCGCGAGGTCGCCGGCCTCGGCGGGTCGAGCACCGAGATCGGCAAGGTGGTCAAGGTCATCCGCGGCATCGCCGACCAGACCAACCTGCTGGCGCTGAACGCGACCATCGAGGCCGCCCGCGCCGGGGACGCCGGGCGCGGCTTCGCCGTCGTGGCCAACGAGGTCAAGGAGCTGGCGCTGGAGACCGCCCGGGCGACCAAGGACGTCGAGGCCAAGGTCGCGGGCATCCAGGGGCAGGTGGAGCGGGTCACCGGCGCGCTCACCGCGATCGCCGCCGTGGTGGAGAGCATCAACGAGACCCAGCAGGTGATCGGCGGCGTCCTGACCGAGCAGTCCGCGGTCACCCGGGACATCCTCAGCTGAAGGAGGCGGAGTCGCTCGATGCCGGTCTCTGCGCTCCAGCGACTCCGCTCAGCGCAGGAGCTTGGACAGCCGCCGGTCGGCCAGCGGCTTGCCGCCGGTCTGGCAGGTCGGGCAGTACTGCAGCGAGGTGTCGGCGAAGCTGACCTCGCGGACGGTGTCGCCGCAGACCGGGCACGGCAGCCCGGTGCGGGCGTGCACCTGCAGGCCCGAGCGCTTCTCGCCCTTCATGGTCGCCGCCTGCTGCCCGGCCTGGCGCTCGAGCGCGTCGGTGAGCGTGGCCCGCATGGCGTCGTAGAGGCGGATCACCTCGTCGTCGTTGAGCTTGTCGGCCATCTTGAACGGCGACAGCCGCGCGGCGTGCAGGATCTCGTCGGAGTAGGCGTTGCCGATCCCGGCGATCAGCGTCTGGTCGGTGAGCGCGCCCTTGAGCTGACCGGAGCGCCCGCCGAGCAGCGCGGCGAACTGCTCGCGGTCGACGGCGAGCGCGTCGGGACCCAGGCGGGTGATGCCGGGCACCTCGGCCGGCGTCCGGACGACGTAGACCGCCAGGCCCTTGCGGGTGCCCTGCTCGGTGAGGTCGAAGCCGTTCCCGTCCTCCAGGTGCACCCGCAGCGCCAGCGGGCCCTTGCCCGGCTTGGGCGGTGCGGTCGGCAGACCGGTGCGCCAGTGCAGCCAGCCCGCCCGGGCCAGGTGGACGACGAGGTGCAGCCCGGAGACGTCCAGGTCGAGGAACTTGCCGTGCCGGGTGACGCCGGTGAGCTCCAGCCCGCCGAGCGCGGACAGCGGCGGGTCGAAGGTCTTGATCGCCTGGACGGCGGCCAGGTCGACCCGCGTCACCACCTTGCCGACGGCGTTCTCGGCCAGGAACGCGGTCAGCGCCTCCACCTCGGGCAACTCGGGCACCCGGACATGATCCACCGAACCCGCGGCCCGCGCCGTCCCCGATCAGGGGGTTTCCGCTCCGGGATCCGTCGGTTTCCACGAAAACCGACGGGTCACCCCGTCGGTTTCCGTGACAACCGACGAGAGCGGGAGGACGGGTCCTCCCTCAGGCGGTCCGGTCGCTGACGGGGGCGGTCGCGCCCGGCTCGTGCCGCGCCTGCTGGGCCACCGCGGCGGCGACGGCCGTGGCGACGGCCGGGTCGAAGACGCTGGGGATGATGTAGTTGGCGTTGAGCTGGTCGTCCTTCACGACCGCGGCGATCGCCTCGGCCGCCGCCAGCAGCATCCCGTCGCTGATCTCCCGAGCCCGCGCGTCCAGCAGGCCGCGGAAGACGCCGGGGAAGGCCAGCACGTTGTTGATCTGGTTGGGCAGGTCCGACCGGCCGGAGGCGACGACGGCGGCGTGCTGCCGGGCGCGCACCGGGTCGACCTCGGGCGTCGGGTTGGCCATCGGGAAGACCACCGCGTCGTCGGCCATGCGGGCCAGGGCCTCGACCGGCAGCACGTTGCCCGCGCTCACGCCGATGAAGACGTCGGCGCCGTCGAGCGCGTCGGGCAGCTCGCCGTGGACGCAGGCGGTGTTCGTGAGCCGGGCGAGGTCGCGCTTGGCCGGGGAGAGCCGCTCGTCGTCGGGCGCGAGGATGCCCTCGCGGTCCCACACCAGCACGTGCCGGGCGCCGGCCTCCAGCATCAGGTGCACGATCGCCGTGCCGGCCGCGCCGCCACCGGCCACGACGATCTTCACGTCCTCGAGCTGCTTGGCCACGACGCGCAGCGCGTTGCGCAGGGCGGCCAGCGCGACGATCGCCGTCCCGTGCTGGTCGTCGTGGAAGACCGGGATGTCGAGCTTCTCGCGCAGCCGGCGCTCGATCTCGAAGCAGCGCGGCGCGGCGATGTCCTCGAGGTTGATGCCGCCGAAGCCGGGGGCGATCAGCTCGACGGTGCGGACGATCTCGTCGACGTCCTGGGTGTCCAGGCAGATCGGCCAGGCGTCGATGTCGGCGAACCGCTTGAACAGGACCGCCTTCCCCTCCATGACCGGCATCGCCGCGCCGGGGCCGATGTCACCGAGGCCGAGGACGGCGGAGCCGTCGGTGACGACGGCGACCGTGTTGCCCTTGATCGTCAGCCGGCGGACGTCGTCGGGGTTGTCGGCCAGCGCCAGGCACACCCGCGCCACCCCGGGGGTGTAGGCCATCGACAGGTCGTCGCGGGTCTTCAGCGGCACCTTGGAGGCGACCTCCAGCTTGCCGCCCAGGTGCAGCAGGAAGGTCCGGTCGCTGACCTTGCGCACCTCCACCCCGGGCAGGCGGCGCAGGGCGTCCACCATCTCCTCGGAGTGCGGGGCGTCGGCGGCCGAGCAGGTGACGTCGACGGTGAGCCCGTCGGAGCGGGAGTCGACGACGTCGATCGCGGTCACGGCGCCGCCGGCCGAGCCGACCGCGGTGGCGATCCGGCCGATGGAGGCCGGGTCGCCGTCAGCGGTGAGCCGGACGGTGATCGAGTAGGACGCCGAGGTCACCGGCCCACGGGGCGGCGTCGCCGGCTCGCCGAGGGCGGTGTCGTCGGTGCTGGTCTGCGCAGCTGAGGTGTCGGTGCTCATGGCGGGTCCATGGTCGCACCGTCGGCTGCGTCACACCCCCTTGTGGTCATTGCGACCGGCGGCCCGCGGCCCCGGCACCGTTGCCCACCAGCACTGAGAGTCCGACTAGTTTGCGTCACTGACTAGTCGGCCCTACGCTCTAGTCGTGCCCGATGAGAACTGGCCGCCCGAGTGGCTCCGCGCCGTCCTCCCGCTCTGCGTCCTCGCCGTGGTGGCGCAGGAGGAGACCTACGGCTACGCCATCGCCCAGCGCCTGCAGGAGGCCGGTCTGGGCGTGGTCAAGGGCGGCACGCTCTACCCCGTCCTCAACCGGCTGGAGCAGGACGGGCTCGTCACGTCGTCGTGGCGGGAGGGCGCCGGCGGGCCGGGCCGCAAGTTCTTCACCGTCACCCCCCGGGGCACCGGCCACCTCGCCGAGCGCACCCGGGCCTGGGACACCTTCACCGAGCGGGCCGCCGGCCTGCTCCCGTCCGTGGGGAGCACCCGATGACCACCAGCACCGAGAGCTACCGCCGCGAGCTGCTGTTCGCGCTGCGCATGCGCCACGTCCCGCCGCAGCGGATCGGGGAGATCATCGCCGAGGTGGAGAGCCACGTGGCCGACACCGGCGAGAGCCCGCTGGAGGCCTTCGGTCCGGCGAAGGAGTACGCCGCCGGGTTCGCCGGCCCGCGGCCACGCGGAGCACGGACGGCGGGCGTCGTCCTGACCCTGCTGGGCGCGGCCTGCGGTTGGCTGATCGCGACCGGGGTGTTCGCGATGGTCCACCACGAGTCCGTGGCCGGCCTGCCCGCGTGGGTGGCGGTCGCGGTCGGCGCGCTGCTGTGGGTGCCGGCGCTGTTCACGCAGCTGCGCCGGCAGGCACCGGTGCCCGACCCGCGGACCGGTGACCGGCTGACCCCGGGCCCGGGCACGGTCGTGCTCGCGATGAGCGGCTTCATCCTCGCGCTCGCGGCGGCGACCTGGCTGGCCGCCGCCCTCACCGCCTGACCGGCGACCTCAGCCCGGCGGCCGCGACACCCGCCCCTCGGCCCGCGCCTTGAGCCCCGCGCAGAACTGGCGGAACGACGGGTGCAGGTCCGGGGTGGTGCGGGCGAGCAGGCCGGCGAGCGGGCCGCTGTGGTCCTCGCGGACGGTGAGCACCGTGCCGCCGCCCTCCTGCCCGTCCAGGTGGTAGGTCCGCTCGATGACGGCCAGGCCGAACGGCAGCCCACCGCGCCAGCGCATGACCTCGCCGGGCCGCAGCTCGGTGACGGTCACGACCAGCGGCCGGCTGCGGATCATCGTGGCGTAGAGGGTCAGCCGCTCCCCCAGGGCGACCCGGCCCTCCACCCGGTCGACGCCGGAGTCCCAGTCCCGCCAGCCGCCGACGTCGACCAGCGGCGCCCACACCTGCTCGGGGCTCGCGTCGATCCGGGTGGACGCCTCGAAGCTGCGCATCACGCGGCCCGGACGCCGGTGGTCTGCAGGTAGGTGTTGGGGACGACGATCCCCGGCCCGCCGCCGCGGGTGGCACTGCCCCACATGTCGCCGAACTCCCGCTCCAGCGCCGCGCGGCCGTCCTCGTCCAGCCGCTGCCAGGCCACGTGCACCGGGCCGAACCAGTCGCGGTAGCGCTGCCACTGCGCCGCCACCGAGGGGGCGGTGAACTCGACGGTGCGCTCGCTGTGCCGGACCTGGCGCAGCTCGCCGCGGCCGAACAGCCCGTCCACGCCGTCCTGCGTCCCCCACCGCAGCGGGTCCCCCGAGGCGTGCTCCGGGTCGTGCCGGGCGACCAGCGCGAGCAGCCGCCCACCGGGCGCGTCCGGCCGCCAGGCGGTCAGCCCCAGCCGGCCACCCGGGCGCAGCACCCTCAGCAGCTCGCGCGCGGCCTGCTCGGGATCGGCGGCGAACACCACGCCGAAGGTGGAGACCACGACGTCGAAGGACGCGTCGGGGAACGGCAGCTCCGCGGCGTCGGCGACCTCGGTGCCGATGGCCAGGCCCTCGACCTCGGCCCGGCGGACGGCGTACTCGAGCAGCTCGGGGACGAGGTCGCTGCACACCACGTCGGCGTCCCGGCGGGCGGCGGCCAGCGCGGTGTTGCCCGTGCCGCCGCCGACGTCGAGCAGCCGGTCGCCCGGGCGCACGCCCAGGTCGGCGACCAGGTGCTCGCTCGCGAGCACCAGCCGCACGCCGACCTTCTGGTAGTCCCCGGCCGCCCAGACCTCACGGCTGCGCGCGACGGTGGAGGCGGTCATGCCCGCAGTGTGCCCGGCGTCACAGCCCGGGGGTAGTCCGGGTGAGCCGGGGCGGCGGGACGGTCCCGGGAGGCCGCGCCCCGACGTCCCGGGCCCACGCGACCAGTCCGGCGACGTCGATCCGGTGCGGCGGGGCGGCCGCGTAGCCCGCCACGTTGCCCGCGCCGCGGTCGAGCAGGGTCGCCGCGCCCCGCTGGTTGCCGCGGGCGGCGTGGGTGAGGCCGACGGCGAGCTGCGCCAGCCCCCGCCACAGCTGCCGCTCGGCCGCCGGAGCGGACTTCCACGCGTCCTCGAGCACCTCGTGCGCGTGGAAGGGACGGCCGGCGTCCAGCAGCCGCTGGGCCTCGGCCAGCGCGTCGGCCGGCGCGCGCACCTGGCCCTCCGGCGCCCGCTCGACCCCCGGCGTCCCGTGCGGCAGGGGACGGCCCAGGGCGTCGCGCGGGCGGGCGCTGCGGGCCCGCCCGGTCGGGTCGCGGTCTCGGTCGGCAGCCACGGACCGATCCTCCCCCGGCCGGCCCGGCCGGCGGGCACGTGCATCCGGACGCCGCGACCGGCCGGAAGGAGGGGACACAGGCACCTCGCCCCCACACACCGGAAGGACCCGCACCCGTGCCCAGGACCCGCACCGCCCTCGTCGTCGCCGGCGCCACCGGCGCCCTGCTCACCCTCGGGGCGCCCCCCGCCCTCGCCGCCGACACCGCGACCGTCTCCGTGCTGCACGGCGTGCCGGACACCCCGGTCGACGTGTACGCCAACGGCGAGCGCCTGATCGACGACTTCCAGCCCGGCACGCTGACCGACCCGCTCGAGCTCCCCGGCGGCACCTACGACCTGGCGCTCTTCCCCGCCGACGCACCGGACGGCTCGGGCGACCCGCTGCTGTCGGCCGCCGGCGTCGCCGTCCCCGCCGGCGCGAACGCGACGGTCGTCGCCCACCTCGGCGCCGACGGCGCTCCGCAGCTCACCCCCTTCGTCAACGACACCTCCGCGGTCCCCGCCGGTCAGGCGCGGGTCGTCGTCCGGCACACCGCGGCCGCGCCCGCCGTCGACGTCCGCGCCGGCGGCCAGGTCGTCGCCCCCGGCCTGACCAACCCGGACGAGGCCACCCTGACCGTCCCCGCGGGCACGGTCAGCGCCGACGTCGTCCTGGCCGGCACCTCGACCGTCGCCATCGGGCCGGCCGACCTGACGCTGCCGGAGGGCGCGACCACGATCGTC
Source organism: Geodermatophilus sp. CPCC 206100 (assembly GCF_048569675.1). Taxonomy (NCBI): domain Bacteria; kingdom Bacillati; phylum Actinomycetota; class Actinomycetes; order Geodermatophilales; family Geodermatophilaceae; genus Geodermatophilus; species Geodermatophilus sp. CPCC 206100. Next base: position 7,632 of record NZ_JAQISV010000013.1, on the reverse strand, counting down.
TACGCCTGGGGCTCCCAGGAGGCCGGCTTCGAGCTCGCCGTCCAGACGATCTCCGGCTCGCACTCCGCGCCGTCCGGCGTGCCCGGCGGTACCGCCGGCCTGGCCGGTGACGAGGGTGGCCTCCCCGCACCGCTGGCCGCGGTGTCCCTCGCCGGCCTGGTCGCGGCCGGCCTCGCCGCCCGTCGGCTGGCCGGCAGCCGGGCGTGACCCGGACGCGCTGAGGAGGTCCGTCGTGCGTCGCGCCGTCGCCGGCGTCGTCCTGGGTCTGGCCGTCGCGGTCGGGACCCCGGCCGCCTGGGCACTGACCCGGGAGCCGGCGGCGGCCGGCGCGCCGCTCGAGCAGGCCCTCCCCGCCCCGGCGCCGGCGACCAACGCGCCGGCGGTCACGGCCCGGGACGCCGCGCCGGCGCCCGCGCCGGAGGTGCCGGCGCCGGCCCGCCTCGCCGTGCCCGCCCTCGGCATCGACGCCCCGGTCGACCCGGTCGGCGTGGCGGACGACGGGCGGATGGCGCTGCCCGCCGACGTGCACCGGGTCGGCTGGTACCGCTTCGGCCCGACGCCCGGAGCCGCCGGCTCGGCCGTGCTCGCGGGACACGTGGACGACCGGGCGCAGGGGCTGGGCGTCCTGGCCGCCCTGCGCACGGCCGACGCCGGCGTCGAGGTCGTCGTCACCGACGGCGCGGGGACGGCGACCCGCTGGCGGGTGGTGTCCCGGGAGGTGGTCCAGAAGCGGGAGCTGCCGCTGGACCGCGTCTTCGGCCGGACCGGCCCCCCACGGCTCGTGCTCGTCACCTGCGGCGGCCCGTTCCTGCCCGAGACCGGCAGCTACCGGGACAACGTGGTCGTCGTGGCGGAGCCGCTGCCGTGGTGAAGGATCTCGCTGCCCCCGATCGCCCGCAGGCGCGCGCCGGGGCCCTGCCGTGCGGCCGACCGACCGGGCGACGGGGGCCTAGGGTGCGTCGGGTGAGCACCGACGTCGCGCCGCTGCCCGGGGGCGACCCCGAGCCGGACGACGCCGAGGTCGGCCGGCGGTTCGCCGCCGGCGACGAGCAGGCCCTCGCCTGGGCCTACGAGCGCTTCGCGGGCCAGGTGCACGGCATGGCGGTGCGCGCCTTCGGCCCGGGCCCCGACGCCGAGGACGTCACCCAGCAGGTCTTCGTCTCCGCCTGGACCGGTCGCGCCGGGTACCGCCCGGACCAGGGGCCGCTGCCGGCCTGGCTGGTCGGCGTCTGCCGGCACAAGATCGCCGACGCCTGGGCCCGCCGCGACCGTCAGCGGCGCGCCGCGGAGGCCGCGATCGCCGAGGCGCAGGCCGCCCCGCCCCCCGGGGGCCCGCAGGTCGACACCGCCGTCGCCGATCGGGTGCTGCTGCTCGGCGAGCTGGACCAGATCGGCCAGCCGCAGCGGGGCATCATCGAACTGGCCTTCTTCGAGGACCTCACCCACGCCCAGATCGCGGCCCGCACCGGGCTGCCGCTGGGCACGGTGAAGAGCCACATCCGGCGCACCCTGGAGCGCCTGCGCACCCGGCTGGAGGTGGACGGTGCCGCACTGCACGCCTGAGCAGCTGGCCCTGGCCGCGCTCCGCGAGCCCCTGCCCGCCGACGACGCCGCGCACCTCGACACGTGCGGGCAGTGCCGCGCCGAGGTGGCCTCGCTGCGCCGCGGGGTGGCGGCGCTGGCCGTTCCGGAGTTCGCCACCCCGACCTCCGCCGTTCCGCCGCCGCCCGGCGTGTGGGCGGCGATCGCCGGCGCCACCGGTGTGACGGCCGCTCCCCGACCCGAGCGGGTGGCCGGTGCGGCTCCCGTCCGCCCGGCCGGAACCCTGCCCCCGGTGCCGGGCCCGCCGCCGCCGGAGGCCGTCGCGGCCCCCGACCAGGCGGTCCCTCCGGCCGCGACCGTCGCGCCGCCGGCGACCGTGGTCCCGCTGCGGCCTCGCCGATCCCGGCTGCTGCTGGCCGCGGCGGCCGCGCTGGTCGTCGGCGCCGGCATCGGCGCGGGGGCCGTGGCGCTCGGCGCGCGCGGCGGTGAGGGCCTCACCGTCACCGAGGTCGCGCTGGAGCCGCTGGACGACAGCGGCGCGTCGGGGGAGGCGCGCGTGCAGGAGCGGTCCGACGGCAGCCTGGTGCTCGAGGTCGACCTCACCGCCGCCGCGCTCGCGGGCGAGTTCTACGAGGTCTGGCTGCTCGACCCCGACGTCGAGCAGCTCGTGTCACTCGGGGTCGTGCAGGGCGGCGGCGAGGCGTCGTTCGCGCTCCCGCCCGGCATCGACCTCGGGGAGTACCCGATCGTCGACGTCTCCGTGGAGCCCCTGGACGGCGATCCGTCGCACTCCGGGGTGTCGGTGGCCCGGGGCGTGCTCGACAGCTGAGCCGCGACTCTCGCCTAGCGTGGAGCGCGTGACCCTGCTCCACCCCGACCTCGTCCACGAGGACCTCGGCGCCGCCTGGCGCACCGCCCGCCCCCGCCCCGCCGGGCGACACCTGGACACCGCGGCGTGCAGCCGGCAGAGCCACCGGGTGCTGGAGGCCGCGGCCCACCACGCCCGGCACGAGGCGGAGCTGGGCGGGTACGTCGCGGAGGCGACCGCGGACGACCTGCTCCAGCAGGGCCGGTCGGTGATCGGTGGACTGGTCGGGATGGCCGCGGCCGACGTCGCCTTCGTCGAGTCCGCGCAGGCGGCGCTCGTGGCGCTGCTGTCGGGCTGGCGCCTGCCGGCCGGCACGCGGGTGGCCTGCCTGCCCGGCGAGTACGCGCCGAACGTCGCGCAGTTGCGCGCCGCCGGGCTGGTCCCCGAGCCGCTGCCGGTGGACGGCCTCGGGCGAGCCGACCTCGACGGGGTGGCCCGGCTGCTCGCCACGGACCCGCCGCGGTTGGTGCACCTCACGCACATCGGCAGCCACCGGGGCATCGTCCAGCCCGCCCGCGAGGTCGCCGCGCTGTGCCGGGAGGCGGGGGTGCCGCTGGTGCTGGACGCCGCCCAGTCGCTCGGGCACGTCGACACCGACCTGGGCGCCGACGTCGTCTACTCGACGTCCCGCAAGTGGCTGGCCGGACCGCGCGGGGTCGGGGTGCTGTGCGTGCGCCCGCCGGTCGTGGCGGAGCTGACCGCGGTGCTGCCGGAGCCGCCCGACGTCCCGCCGCTGCGCGCCTTCGAGTCCGGCGAGGCGCACGTCGCCGGCCGGGTCGGCCTGGTGCTGGCGGTCGGCGAGCACCTGGCCGCCGGACCCGACCGGGTGCGCACCCGGCTGGCGGCCCTGGGCCGCGCCGGCCGGGAGGTGCTCGAGGGCGCCGCCGGGTGGCGGGTGGTCGAGCCGCTCGAGGAGCCCACCGCGACCACGACACTCCGCCCGCCGGACGGCGTCGACGTCGTCACCACCCGGGCCCGGCTGCTCACCGAGCACGGCATCGTGACGACGGCGATCGGCCGCGAGCGCGCGCCCGGCGAGATGACCGGCCCGGTGCTGCGCGTCTCCCCGCACCTGGACGCCACCGTCGACGACCTGGAGGCCCTGGCCGCCGCCCTGTAGGGCCGGCCCGGGGCCCGCGCGTCAGTCGACCGGCTCGATGTCGAACTCCGCCTGGTCGTCCTCGACCGAGGTCACGGTGATCCGGTAGGCGAACTCCTCGCCGGAGTCGGGGTCGGTGGCCGTGCACTCGGTCGTGGCGTCCACCTCCGCGTCGAGGTCCCCGGGACAGGACACCTCGGGGCTGACGCCGGTGGCCTTCTCCAGCGCGTCGGCCACCTGGGTCTCGAGCTCGGACTGCGCGACGGTGGACGAGCAGGAGGACACGGCGAGGGCCAGGACCGGCGCGGCGACGAGCAGGACCGGACGGCGGCCGGGACGGGACACGACGGGCTCCTCGGGGACGGCGCAGGGGAGGTCCGCCGACCCTAGCCGGGACCGGCGGCGCGGGTGGCGGGCGCGTGGACCGGGTAGCCCCGCCGCGCCCGTTCCCGAGCGAGGAGGCCCCCGTGTCCGAACCCACCGACGACCTGCGCGAGCGCGCCCGCGAGCACGTGCAGCAACTGCCCGCGGAGACGGCGCTCGGCAACGCCGACCCGGCCGGCGGGGTGTCCGAGGACCCGCAGGTGCTCGACCAGGCCGCCCGCGAGGAGGGCGAGCAGCAGTCCTGACGGTCGGGCGCCGTCGCGGCGCCAGCTGCCGGGCCGGGGTTCAGCCCCGTCCCGGCGCCGGCCGCAGCGGGCGGAAGAACTCCCGGACGTCGGCGACGAGGGCATCTGGTCGCTCCATCGCGGCGAAGTGCCCGCCGCGGTCGTGCTCGTGCCACATCCGCAGGTCCGGGAACTGCGCCTGCGCCCACTCGCGGGGCGGCTGCAGGATCTCGTGCGGGAACAGTGAGACGCCGGTGGGCACGGGCACGGTCGGCGTCCGGGCCGCCGGCTCCTGCGCCATCTCCCAGTACATGCGCGCCGACGACGTCGCGGAGCCGGTGAACCAGTAGATCGAGACGTGGTCGAGGATGCGGTCGGCCCCGAGCACGCCGATCGGGTCCCCGCCGCAGTCGGCCCAGGCGTGGAACTTCTCGAGGATCCAGGCGCACTGTCCGGACGGGGAGTCGCTCAGCCCGTAGCCCAGGGTCTGCGGCCGGGTGCGCTGCTGCTGGTTGTAGGCCGAGCCTTCGGTGCGGAAGTGGGTCTCCCGGTCCAGCGCCCGCTGCTCGCGCTCGGTGGTGGGGGTCCGGCCGGCCGGCGCCCCGGTGACGACCATGTTGAGGTGCACCCCGACGACCCGGTCGGGGTGGCGCGCGCCGAGGTTGGCCGAGACGAACGAGCCGATGTCCCCACCCTGGGCGCCGAACCGGTCGTAGCCGAGCCGGGTCATCAGCTCGGCCCAGGCGTCGGCGGTGCGCGTGAGACCCCAGCCGGGCGCCGTCGGCTTGCCGCTCCACCCGAACCCCGGCAGCGACGGGACGACGACCGAGAAGGCGTCCCGGGGGTCGTCGGGGTCGGTCAGCGGGCCGAGGACGTCGAGGAACTCCGCCACCGAGCCCGGCCAGCCGTGCGTGAGCACCAGCGGCAGCGCGTCGGGGTGGGGCGAGCGGGCGTGCAGGACGTGGATCGGCAGCCCGTCGACCTCGACCACCCCCTGCTCGACGGCGTTGAGCCGTGCCTGCCGGGCCGGCCAGTCGTACTCGTCCGCCCAGTAGCGGCACACCTCCTGCAGGACGTCGAGCGGGACCCCCTGGGACCAGTCGTCCACCGTGGGCGGATCCGGCCAGCGCGTGGCCCGGAGCCGGCGGCGCAGGTCCTCGACGTCTGCTTCCGGTACGTCGACGCTGGTGGGCCGCAGGGCGCTGTCGTCCATCGGGCCACCGTATCGGGGCTTGCGCTCCACAGATCGCTGGTTCTATGGTTCATTACATGAGTAATGAACCCACGGACCGGTGGGACGTGCCGCGGAACTCCTCGTGATCGAGGACGGCGCGCCGATCTTCCGGCAGATCGCCGACGAGATCGAGAACGCCATCGTCGACGGCTCCCTCCCCGAGGAGAGCCAGGCGCCCTCGTCCAACGAGCTCGCCGCCTTCCACCGCATCAACCCCGCCACGGCCGCCAAGGGCCTGAACCAGCTGGTCACCGACGGGGTCCTCTACAAGAGACGAGGAGTCGGGATGTTCGTCGCCACGGGCGCCCGGGAGCAGCTGCTCAAGCGCCGCCGCAGCGAGTTCGCCGACCAGTTCGTGCGCCCGCTGATGACAGAGGCACAGAAGCTCGGCATCTCCGTCCGGGAGCTCGCCGCCATGATCGACCGCTGGGAGGAGTCCTGATGACCGCCGTCGCCGAGGTCCGCGACGTGACCATGCGCTTCCGGGAGCACACGGCGCTGCAGGGCGTCAGCACCGCCCTGGAGCGCGACACCATCACCGGCCTGCTCGGCCGCAACGGAGCCGGCAAGACCACGCTCATGCAGCTGCTCACCGGTCACCGCCGGCCGACCAGCGGGCAGGTGCAGGTCCTCGGCGGCGACCCGTACGAGAACGACGACGTGCTCAGCGGGATCTGCTTCATCAAGGAGGGGCAGCGCTACCCCGACCACTTCCGGGTCCGGGACGCGCTCGACTCCGCCGCGATGCTGTTCCCCCAGTGGGACGCCGACCTGGCCGCCGCCCTCGTCCGGGACTTCGACCTCCCGCCCAAGCGGGCGATCAAGAAGCTCTCCCGCGGCATGAACTCCGCGGTGGGCATCGTCATCGGCCTCGCGTCCCGGGCGCCGGTCACGCTCTTCGACGAGCCCTACCTGGGCCTGGACGCCGTCGCGCGGCAGCTGTTCTACGACCGCCTGCTCGCCGACTACGCCGAGCACCCGCGCACCGTGGTCCTGTCCACGCACCTCATCGAGGAGATCGCCAGCCTGCTCGAGCGGGTCCTGCTGATCGACCGCGGCCGGGTGCTGCTCGACGCGGACGCCGACTCGTTGCGGGGCACCGCCCTGACCGTCACCGGACCGCGCGCCAAGGTGGACGCCTTCGCCGCCGCGCACGTGGTGCTGCACACCGAGTCCCTGGGCGGGCACAGCCGGGCCGTCGTCCGCCTGCGGCCCGGTACGGACGCCGAGGACGCCACGGCGGCCGGCCTCTCCTGGGAGGCCACCAACCTCCAGCAACTGGTCGTGGCCATGAGCCTGCAGACGGCTCAGGACCGCCCGGCCCGCATCTCCGACCTCGAGGAGGTCTCCCGGTGAACCGCGTCCTGTCCGCCGCCCGCCTGCACGTGGTGCACCCGCTGGTCGTCTTCGGGGTGCCGTGGATGGTCGGGTCGATCAGTTTCGTCATCAACTGGGCGATCTGGGCGCTCGCCGACGTGCCCGAGCACGACCCGAACAACTTCACCGGCGGCGTCACGGCCCTCTACATCACCGTGTGCGTCGTCTTCGTCCAGGCCCTCACCCAGATGCTGCCCTTCGCGATGGGCGTCAGCCTCAGCCGGCGCACCTACTGGCTCGGGACCGCGCTGGTCGGCGTGCTGTCGGCGCTCGGCTACGGCGTCGCCCTCGCCGTTCTCAACGAGATCGGGAAGGCCACCGGCGGGTGGGGTGTGAACCTCAACTTCTGGGTGCCGACGCCGCTGCTGGCCGACAACTTCGCCCTGCAGGTGCTCTACTCCGGCGGGCCGATGCTGGCGCTCATCTTCGTGGGCATCGCGATCGGTGTCGTGCAGAAGCGCTGGGGCACCGACGCACTGTGGGCCCTGCTCCTCGCCACCGTCGTCGTCCTCGGCGGACTCGCCGTCCTGATCACGGGGCTCGACGCCTGGGGCGCCGTGTGGGCCTGGCTGACCGCCCGGTCGGGCCTGACCCTGGCGTTCGCGATCCCGGCCGCCATCGCTGCGGTGGTCGCCGCGGCCTCCTACGGGGGGATCCGCCGGGTCGTCCCCTGAGCCGGCCGCCGCGCGATCGTCGACCCCTTCGTCCCGGGACGAAGGGGTCGACGCGCGTCCGGCTCCGAGACACCGCGTGTGGACGCGATCGGGTCCGGACACGCGTCAGGGCCCCCAGCGGTGCTGGGGGCCCTGACGGGAGTGGTTGTCCGGCGGCGTCCTACTCTCCCACCCCGTCTCCAGGGCAGTACCATCGGCGCTGAGAGGCTTAGCTTCCGGGTTCGGAATGA